>NZ_JAKSYF010000062.1:0-157955 GCF_022829745.1 Methylobacterium sp. E-016 | reverse complement strand
GCCGCGGCCTTCAGCACCACCCAGTACATGGGGCGGTGTCGATGCTTCTGCAGCGACGGGCGCCCGCCCGGCGTCACCATGATGCGCTTGACCTGGAAGAGCTCGCCGATGTCGACCCTCTGGTACCAGCCCCAGGGCCGGTACATCCGCCGGTGCGCGTCGGCCTCCGGATGGGACCGGGCCCGCAGCACCCCGACCAGCTCCTTGAACCGTCCCGACTGCGCCTTCGCGGCGACCAGCACCGCGTCGGGGGTCGCCACCACCACCACGTCGTCGAGGCCGACCACCGTGGTCAGCCCCTCGCCCTCGCTGTGCACCAGACTGTTGGTGGTGCCCAGCACCTCGACCCGGCCGCGCACCGCGTTGCCGGCGGCGTCCTGCGGCAGCACCTGCCAGACCGCGTCCCAGGTGCCGACGTCCGACCACGGGAACGATACCGGCAGCACGCCGGCGCGCGTCGTGCGCTCCATCACCGCGTAGTCGATCGAGATCTTGGGCGCCTGCCCGAACGCCGCCGCGTCCAGGCGGACGAAGTCGAGGTCGACGCCGGCCCGCTCCAGCGCCGCGCGGGCGGCGGAGAGCACCGCGGGCGCGTGCGCCTCGAGCTCGGCCAGCATCAGGTCGGCCCGGAACAGGAAGTAGCCCGAGTTCCACAGGGCGCCCTCCGCGATCAGCGCGGCGGCGCCCTCCGCATCCGGCTTCTCGACGAAGCGCGCCACCGCGAAGGCGCCCTCGGCCTCCGGCAGCGCCCCCCCGCGGCGGATGTAGCCGTAATCGGTCGCCGGGCGCGTCGGCTCGATGCCGAGCGTCATGGTGTAGCCGGCCCGCGCGCCGACCGCCGCCGTGCGCACGGCGGCGGCGAAGGCCGGCACGTCGCCGATCACGTGGTCGGCGGCCATGATCAGCACCACCGCCTCCGGGTCTGCCTTGGCCGCGTGCAAGGCCGCCACCGCCACGGCGGCGGCCGAGTCGCGCCCCTCCGGCTCCAGGATGATGTCGGCGGACATCCCGGCCTGGGCCAGCTGCTCGGCGACGATGAAGCGCGACTCGGCCGCCGCGATCACCGCCGGCCGGGCGAAGACCGCCGCGTCGCCCACCCGCCGCGCGGTGGCCTGGAACGTCGATTCCGACGCGTCCACCAGCCGCGCGAACTGCTTGGGCATGCTCTCGCGCGATACCGGCCACAGCCGCGTGCCCGAGCCGCCGCACAGGATCACGGGCAGGATGCGGACGGTGCTCATCGGACGACTCCTGTTCCTGGGACCGGGCCGCACGGCCCGGTCTCGGCGAACCCACGGTAGCGCCCGCGCCGCCGCGAGGCGACTCGATGCCGGTCCGGCCGGCCGCGAATCCGTCGTGATGGCAAACGCCCGGCGTCGGGCGCCTCGGCCGGCGGCCTCACTCCAGCCCGAACGTCCGCCCCGGGAACCCGGCCGCATCGAAGTAGCGCTGGTCCCCGACCTGCTGGAAGCGCAGCACCGTGGTCAGGCCCGCCGGCGACGGTTCCGAGCGGAGCGTGCCGGCCTGCGCCTGCGGCACCGGCGCCTCCCGCATCGCCTCCCGCATCGGGCGGCCGATCAGGCGGCCCTTGGCGGGGATCTCGAGCTTGAGCAGGGCGGCGAGCGTCTGCCCGACATCGGCGTTGCTCACCGGCAGCGGGTCGACGAAGCCGGCCTTGAAGCTCGGGCCGATCGCGGCCATGAAGTTGTGGGTGTCGGCCCGGCTGAAGCTGCCGTGCATGCCCTGGCCCTGCTGCAGCGCCGTGTCGGCGACCTCGACGACGCAGGTCTCCGGGTTGGCGCAGCCGGTGCTGTACGAGCGGAAGTTGACGACGATCGCCGGCGTCGGCGTCGCGGCCTCGCCCTTCAGGTTCACCGCCGAAAGCGGCAGCGTGCCGGGGAAGCGCCCGAGCGCGTCGTCGACGAAGAGGCCGCTGACGTAGTCCTGCGCCAGGAGCGCCGCGATCGTGCGCGCGGCGAGCGCCGTGTCGCCCTTCGGCAGGTAGACGAGGTCCGAGCCGCCGTTGACCGCGACGACGAGGTCCGGCGCCTTCGGGTCGGGGCCGAGCAGGGCGTTGCCGAGCTTCGGCCGCTGGCCGGCGAGGACGGGGGCGGCGCTCGCATCGGGCTCGTGCAGCGGCAAGCCGAGGGCGGCCGCGAGGTCGAGCGCGAGGAAGCCCGGCGGCAGCTGCCCCGCGGGCACGCCGGGAAGCGCGGTCTTCGCCGACGGGCTCGTCGCGCTCTCCTTCGAGATGGTCGAGAAGCCGTGGTCGGCGGCGACGACGATGTCGGTGGTGTCGGCCAGCCCGAGCGCGTCCAGCGCCCGGCGCAGCGCCGCGAGGTTGTCGTCGGCGTTGCGGATGCCGGCGAGCGAGGTCGGCCCGTTGATGCCGGGCACGAGCTTGCCCAGGCTGTCGCCGTGGTTGTGCTGCACGGCGTCCGGATCGCGCGACCAGTAGACCAGCACGAACGGTTTTCCGCGGGCCTTGAACAGCGGCAGCACGACCTTCGTGGCGACGTCGACGAAGTAGGCCTGCTGCGCGACGTTGGCGACCAGCGTGCCCGGCGTCGTCGCGTCGCCGGCCTTGCCGTTCTCCCCGCGCGAGGGGGCGGCCAGCGGCAGGCCGCCGGCCGCCAGCAGGCCCCGCATCTCGGCGCTGAAGTGGATGCCGCGCGCCGAGCCGGTGTCGTCGTCGACGATGATCGTCGGGGCGCCGTCGCGGCTGGTGTTGTCGAAATTGAGGGTCGGCCCGAGCTTGCCGATCGCCGCGGTGCTGATCCCGGCCTTGGCGGCGGCCCGCAGCACCGTCTCCTCGTTGAGCCAGTCGCCGTTGAAGAAGCCGTTCATCTCGCCGAGCACCGCATCGTTCTCGACGAAGGGCGTCACCGTCCCGTTCTGCGCCGCGACCGGCTTGCCGACGTAGATCGTGTTCGAGAAGTCGCCGGTGTCGCCGAGGTGGTGGCCGGTCGCCATCGCCGAGCCGTTGGCGGTGGTGAAGGTCGGGAACAGCGAATGGCTGTTGGCGAGGTTCACGCCCTGGTCGCGCAGCGCCGCCATGGCGGGCGCGGTCTCCGGGGTGACCATCCCGGCGCGCATCCCGTCGGGGACGAACAGGATCACGTTGCGGGGGCGCTCGGCCGCCGCGGCGGCGGTGCCGAGCAGGCCGGCGACGATGACGCCGTTGAGGATCGCACGCATCGCCGTCGTCTCCTGAAGCGCCGGCTGGAACGCGGCTCGGGGCCGCTTCTCCCCACGTCCCCATGACGTCCGTGTGACGACGAACGCGGGCGGGGCGGCGGGCGGGTCGGAATCCCCGGCCCGCCCGCGCGATCGGGGCGCGACGCCTACATCGGCGGTGTCAGCCCGTCCTTGCCGACGGCGACCCGGCGGGCGCTCAACGCGCTGCCGTCGCGGGCCGCGGTGACGAAGGCCTTGGCGCCGGGCTTCAGGACCGCCCGGTCGGCCGGCTCGAAGGTCACCACCGGCACCTGGAGCGGCACGACCACCGTCTGCGCGCCGTCCTTGTAGGTCACGGTCAGCGTGCGCTCCCCGCCGCCGGCGGCGCTGGCCGACACGGTGCCGTTGGTCATCGCGCTCTTCACCCGGGGGGCCGGGGCGTCGGCCTTGACCGTGCCGTTGGTCATGGCGCTCTTCACCCGGGCGCCGCCGGCGGTGGTGTCGGGGATCGCGTCCCAGCCGTAATGGCCCTCGCCGGTGCCGCGCATGGCTTCGGGGAACAGCACGACCTCGATCGCGGTGCGCGGGCTCTCGCCCTTGGTGGCGGCGCCGATGAAGGTGCCCTCCTTCACGTCGTCGAGGCTGGCCTTGACCACCGAGACGAACTTGGTGTCGTCGCCGAGCGCGATCGTCTCCGACACGCCGTCGATGGTCTTCAGGGTGATCGCGCCGGGCGCGACCGCCTCGATCGTGCCGCGCAGGCGCTCGACGACCGGGGCGGCCTGGGCGCCGCCGATCGACAGGAGGCCGGCGAGGGCGAGAAGCGGGAGGCGTGTCATGAGGGTCCTGTCGTTGGGAAGGCCCGACCATCCGGCACGATCGTCCGAAAGCCTGCGGCTGCGGCCCGACCGCTATCATGCCGGCGCCGGGCCCGGCACCCGCTGGCCGGCGCGGCCATCCGCCTCGCCGGGGCTCGGCCGCGGGGCCTTGCCGCGAAACCTTTCCGGCCGATCTGGTGTTCGAACCGACGGGCCTTTCGCCCGCTCCACCATCGGACAGGCATGCAGATCCACCTCGACGCGGTCGGCGGCATGGCCGGCGACATGTTCGTCGCCGCCCTCCTCGACGCCTTTCCCGAGCACGCCGAGGGCGTGTCGGCGAGCGTCCGCGCGGCGAGCCGGGCGGGCGTCGCCTGCCGCGTGCTGCCGCACAACGACGGCGTGCTCCAGGGCAGCCGCTTCCTGGTCTCCGGGCCCGGCGAGCCCGGTCCCGCGCCGCAGGGCGCGGACCGGCACGCGCACGGCCATCACGCGCACGGCCCCCACCATCACGATCCTGCGCACGGCTCGTCGCACGCCCACGCCCACGCCCACGCGGGCGACCACGGTCACGATCACCGCCCGTGGTCCGAGATCCGCGTCGCGCTCGAACGCGCCGATCTCGAAGCGGCGGTGCGCGGGCACGCGCTCGCGATCTTCGGCCACCTCGCCGAGGCGGAGGCGCGCGTGCACGGCATCGCGGTCGAGCAGGTGGCGTTCCACGAGGTCGGCGCCTGGGATTCGATCGCCGACATCGTCGCCGCCGCCCACCTCGTCGCCGCGCTCGGCGCCACGCGATGGAGCGTCGGCGCCCTCCCCCTCGGCTCCGGGATGGTGCGCACGCAGCACGGCCTGCTGCCGGTACCGGCCCCGGCGACCGCGCTGCTGCTCGACGGCTTCCCGACCCGCGACGACGGCGTGCCGGGCGAGCGGGTGACGCCCACCGGCGCCGCGATCCTGCGCCATCTCTGCGGCGGGGCCGGATCGGCGCCGAGCGGCCCGCGCCGTCTCGGGCGCTCCGGCGTCGGCTTCGGCACCAGGCGCCTGCCCGGCCTGAGCAACTGCGTGCGGGTGCTTGCCTTCGATGAAGCGGCGCCGGAGACGCATCCGGACCATCGCACGATTGCGGTGATCGAGTTCGAGGTCGACGACCAGTCCGGCGAGGACTTGGCCATGGGGCTCGACCGCCTGCGGATGCGGGACGACGTGCTCGACGTCGTGCAGATGCCGGTCTTCGGCAAGAAGGGCCGGATGATGGTGCATGTCCGCCTGCTCGCCCGCGCCGACGCCCTCGATGCCGTGGTCGCCGCGTGCTTCTCCGAGACCGCGACGATCGGCCTGCGCCACGCGCTCGTCGCCGGCCGCGCCCTGCCCCGCCGGGCCACGACCGTCGCGGTCGAAGGCCGGGACGTGCGGGTCAAGCTCGCGGAGCGGCCGGGCGGGCCCACCGCCAAGGCCGAGGCCGACGACGCCCGGTCGCTTGGCGGCCACGCCGCCCGGGCCGCCCTGCGCCGCGAGGCCGAGCGGATCGCCCTCGAGAGCCCGGAGCTGACGTCGTGAGCGCCCTTTCCACCCGGCTCGAGGCCGTCCTGCGCGAGATCGGGTCCGTCGCCGTGGCGGTGAGCGGCGGCGTCGACAGCCTGACGCTGGCGGCGCTCGCCCATCGCGTGCTCGGCGCCGACGCCGCGCTGATGGTGCATGCCGCCTCCCCCGCCGTGCCGGCGGAAGCCACCGCCCGCGTCCGCGCCGAGGCGGCGCGCGCCGGCTGGAGCCTGCGGGTGATCGAGGCCGGCGAGTTCTCCGATCCGGCCTATCGCGCCAACCCGGTGAACCGCTGCTTCTTCTGCAAGACCAATCTCTACGGCGCGATCCGCGGCGTCACCGACCGGCCGATGGCCTCGGGCGCCAACCTCGACGACCTCGGCGAGTACCGGCCCGGCCTCGACGCCGCGGCCGGCTACGGCGTCCGCCACCCCTACGTCGAGGCCGGCCTCGACAAGGCGGCGGTGCGGCGGCTGAGCCGCGATCTCGGCCTCGGCGCGGTGGCCGAGCTGCCCTCCGCCCCCTGCCTGTCGAGCCGGGTCGAGACCGGCATCCGCATCGAGCCGGAGGTGCTGGCCTTCATCCACGCGGTCGAGCGCCGCGTCGGGGCCGCGCTGGCGACCCGGGCGGAGCCGGGCCGCGCCGTGCGTTGCCGCGTGCGCGCCGCGGGGATCGTCGTCGAGCTCGATCCGGCGAGCCTCGCGGCGCTCGATGCCGGCGGCCGGGACGCGCTCGAAGGCTGGATCGCCGCGCAGGCACCGGGACGCCTCGCCGCGAACGCGATCCGCTTCGAGCCCTACCGCACCGGCAGCGCCTTTCTCGTCGGCGGCGGGGCCCGGGCATGAGCGTTTCCGACGAGTTCACCCTGGATTTCGCCCGCGCCGACCGGATCGGCCTCGAGGAGGCGGTGTTCTGCGCCGGCAAGTCCGCCGCGCAGATCGACGCGATCCTCGCTGCCGCGGCCGAGCGGGAGGCGCGCTTCCTCCTGACCCGCCTCGACGCGGACAAGCACGCCGCCCTGCAGGCGGCCCACCGCGTGGCGCTGGATTACTGCCCGGTCTCGCGCACCGCCGTCTTCGGTGCTGCCCGTCCGGTCGAGGGGCCGGCCCGCATCGCCGTGGTCGCGGCCGGCACCTCCGACGTGCCGGTCGCCCGCGAGGCGCTGCGGACGCTGGCCTACCAGGGTTGCGCGGCGACCCTCGTCGCCGATGTCGGCGTCGCCGGCCTGTGGCGGCTGACGCGCCGCCTCGACGAGATCCGCGCGCACCCGGTGGTGATCTGCGTCGCCGGCATGGACGCGGCGCTGCCCAGCGTGCTCGGCGGCCTCGTCGCCGGCGCGGTGATCGGCGTGCCGACCTCGGTCGGCTACGGCGTCGCCGAGGGCGGCCGCACGGCGCTCGACGCGATGCTCGCGAGCTGCGCCCCCGGTCTCGCGGTCGTCAACATCGACAACGGCTACGGCGCGGCCTGCGCCGCCCTGCGCCTGCTCCACACCGCCGAACGCCTCCGGGCGGCCGGCTGAACCGATCCGTCGCCCGAACTCAGGAGAATCCCATGGAACGCCGCAGCTTCCTTCAGAGCGCCGTCGTCGGCGCGGGCCTCGCCGCAGCCGGCGGCAGCACCGCCACCGCGGCCGTCGACCCGACGGCCCTGCCCGGCAATCGGCCGTCCGATCTCGCGAGCCTCCCCCTCGTCACCGATCCGGGCGAGCGCCGCGGGGAGATGCTCTATCGCGCCTTCGGGCGCCATTCCGACAAGATCTCGGCCATCGGCATGGGCGGGTTCCACCTCGGCAAGAGCGCGGTAACGGACGACGAGGCGACGCGGCTGATCCACCAGGGGATCGAGCGCGGCATCACCTTCATGGACAATTGCTGGGACTACAACGAGGGCCGCTCCGAGCTGCGCATGGGCGCGGCGCTGCAGGAAGGCAGCCGGCGCGACAAGGTGTTCCTAATGTCCAAGATGGACGGGCGCACCAAGGAGGAGGCGACGAAGCAGATCGACGCCTCGCTGCACCGCCTGCGCACCGACCGAATCGACCTCGTCCAGCACCACGAGATCCTGCGTTACGACGACCCGGACCGGGTCTTCGCCGAGGGCGGCGCGATGGAGGCCTTCGTCGAGGCGAAGAAGGCGGGCAAGCTGCGCTACATCGGCTTCACCGGGCACAAGGACCCGCGCATCCATCTGCAGATGCTGGAGGTCGCCCACGAGCGCGGGTTCCAGTTCGATTCGGTGCAGATGCCGCTCAACGTCATGGACGCGCATTTCCGCTCGTTCGGCCACCTCGTCCTGCCCTACCTCGTGCAGAACGGCATCGCCGCGCTCGGCATGAAGACCTTCGGCGACGGCGTCATCCTGAAGAGCGACGCGCCGATCAAGCCGATCGAGTACCTGCATTTCGGCCTCAACCTGCCGGTCTCGGTGCTGATCACCGGCATCCAGAGCCAGCGCGACCTCGACCAGGCGTTCGAGGCGGTGAAGACCTTCCGGCCGATGGACAAGGCGGCGGTCGCCGAGCTGCTCGGGCGCAGCCGCCCCTACGCGCTCGAAGGCAAGTACGAGCTGTTCAAGACCAGCGCGACCTTCGACGGTACCGCCAAGAACGCGGCGTGGCTCGGGGAGGACGTCCCGGGGGTGAAGACCCTCGCCCCGACGATGGAGTGATTTTTGCCAGGGTGTCGGTGACCCCTGGCGCCCGCCGCCTATCCATCCGATGATCGACCCGACCAGACCGTCAGGACACCCCATGAAGCGTCTCGCCGCCCTCGCTCTTCCCGCCCTCGTCCTGCTGCCGCAGGCCGCGCTCGCCCATCCCGGCCACGGCGAGGCCGCGGGCCTCGTGCACGGCTTCCTGCACCCGGTGAGCGGAGCCGACCACGTCCTCGCCATGGTCGCGGTCGGGCTGCTGGCGGCCCTGCGCGGCGGCCGGGCCCTGTGGGCGCTGCCCGCGGCCTTCCTGGCGCTGATGGCGGCGGGCGCCGGGCTCGGCATGGCGGGCGTCGAGGTCTCCGGCCTCGGCCTGCCGGTGGCCGAGACCGGGATCGCCCTGTCGGTGGTCGCCTTCGGCCTCGCGGCCGCGTTCGGCCTCCGGCTTCCGGTCGCCGCGCTCGGCGCCCTCGTCGGCGGCTTTGCCGCGTTCCACGGCTATGCCCACGGCGCGGAGATGCCCGAGACCGCCTCCGGCCTCGTCTACGGCCTCGGGTTCCTCGCCGGCACCGCCCTGCTCCACGCCGCCGGCCTCGGCCTTGGCCTGGCGATCGCGGCCGGCACCCGCCGTACGGTCATGGCTCCCATGCTCGGCGGCGCGGTGGTCGCCTCCGGCGTCGTGCTGCTCGCAGGGCATTTCTAAGTCGAGACCTCCGGCGGGGCAGGCACCCGCCGGAGTTCGAGCTTCCGAGATCTATGATTCATCTTTCAAGCCGGCTGATTTTCACCAACCTGGACTTTATAGTTCCCAGTTTGGAACGATTATGATTTGAGCATGTGACGAACAAGCCTCTTCCAATTTCGGCGCGGCCGGGTATGCGATGCATCCCATGCGCGCGCTCCGTCTCACCCTCCCCCTGCTCGCCGGCCTGGCCGGCCTCACCGCCTCCGCGGTCGCCAAGGAGATCCCCGTCGGGCCCCACGTGACCCAGAACGGTCTCGAGGTCGCGGCGGTGTACCTGCAGCCGATCGAGATGGACCCGCCCGACATGATGCGCGCGGCGGCGCAGTCCGACCTGCACCTCGAGGCCGACATCCGCGCCGCCAAGGACAACCGCAACGGCTTCGCCGAGGGCGACTTCGTGCCGTCGCTGACCGTGACCTTCGAGGTGGTGAAGCTCGACGGCGACAAGCCCACCGACCAGAAGGTCTCGGGGCCGCTGATGGGCATGGTCGCCAACGACGGCCCGCATTACGGCGACAACGTCAAGCTGTTCGGGCCGGGCCGCTACCGCCTCAAGCTCACCGTGGCGCCCCCCGGCCCGCACGCCCATTTCGGCCGCCACGTCGACAAGGAGACCGGGGTGGCCGAGTGGTTCAAGCCGTTCGACATCACCCAGGACTTCACCTTCGCCGGCATCGGCAAGAAGGGCGCGTACTGAGGATGCGGGCCGCGACCGGTCTTCCCGCCCGCTGGGCGCTGCTCGCCCTCGCACCGCTTCTCCTGGCGCCGCTTCTCCTGGCGCCTCGGGCCGCGCGCGCCGACGACATGCCCGTGATCAAGGTCGAGATGAAGGACGGCGTGATCCTGCCCGCGATCATCGAGGTTCCGGCCAAGACCCGCTTCAAGCTGGAGATCTCGAACACCGGAACCTCGCCGGTGGAGTTCGAGAGCCTCGAGCTGAAGCGCGAGAAGGCGCTCGCCGCCGGCTCGACCTCGTCGATCATCTTCCGCACCCTCGATCCTGGCAGCTACGACGTCTTCGACGACTTCCATCCGGAGGCGAAGGCGACGCTGGTGGCCAAGGACTCGTTGGCGAAGTAGCCGGTGGCCGGCGCGACCCTCAGCCCCGGCCGGGAGGCCTGGATCGACGGACGCCTCGCCGACTTCGGCGACTGGCTCCGCCGGCACGGCGGCGTGCTGCGCACCATCCAGTGGGCGGTGGTCGGCATCTACGTCGTGCTCGTGGCCGTGCCTGCCTTCCTGCCGCTGCCCGACCGCGGCGCCCATCTCTGGTCGAACCTGACGCTGGCGGCGCAATTCGCGTTCTGGGGCATCTGGTGGCCGTTCGTGCTGCTCAGCATGGTCATCGCCGGGCGCGCCTGGTGCGGGGTGCTGTGCCCCGAAGGCACGCTCACCGAGTTCGCCAGCCGGTGGAGCCTCGGCCGCGCCGTGCCGCGCTGGATCACCTGGGGCGGGTGGCCGTTCCTGGCGTTCGCCGGCACCACGGTCTACGGCCAGATGGTCAGCGTCTACGGCTACCCGAAGCCGGTGCTCGCCGTGCTCGGCGGCTCGACCGTGGCGGCGATCCTCGTCGGCGCCGTGTACGGGCGCAACAAGCGGGTGTGGTGCCGCTACCTCTGCCCGGTCAACGGCGTGTTCGCGGTGCTCTCCAAGCTCGCGCCGGTGAGCTTCCAGGTCGACGGCGCCGCCTGGAGCGCCTCGCCGAAGCCGAAGCCGGGGCAAGGCTTCAACTGCGCGCCCCTCGTGGCGGTGAAGACCATGCGCGGCTCGGGCGCCTGCCACATGTGCGGGCGCTGCAGCGGCTATCGCGGCGCCGTGCGGCTGGCCCGCCGTTCGCCCAACCACGAGATCGTCCACGTGGCCGGCGACGAGCCCTCCCTCGACCAGACCGTGCTGATCCTGTTCGGCATGATGGGCCTCGCCGTTGGCGCGTTCCAGTGGTCGTCGAGCCCCTGGTACATCGACGGCAAGCAGTGGCTCGCCACCTGGCTGATCGAGCGCGGCGTCACCTGGCCGCTGGAGACCTCGGCGCCGTGGTTCGTGCTGACGAACTACCCCGAGCACAACGACGTGCTCACCCTCCTCGACGGCGCGATGCTGCTCGCCTACATCGTCGCCGCCTGCCTCGGCATCGGGCTCGCGCTGACCGGCCTGGTCGCGCTCGCGACCCGCGCGGGCGGGCCGTGGTCCACCGCCCGCTTCCACCACCTGACGCAGGCGCTGATCCCGATCGCCGGCTGCGGCGTCTTCCTCGGCCTCTCGGCGCTCACGGTCACCTTCCTGCGCGGCGAGGGCTTCGTCCTGCCCTTCGTCGACGAGGTCCGCGCCGGCCTCCTCGGCGGGGCCAGCCTGTGGAGCCTCTGGCTGGCCTGGCGGATCGCCGGCCTGTCGGCCGGCGGCCCGCGCCGGGTCGCCACAACCCTGTGCATCGGTGCCGCCGCGGGCCTCGCGGTGGCGAACTGGGCGCTTCTGTTCTGGATCTGGTAGCGCGCGAGCGCCCCATCAACGCGAAAGCCGGGATATCCGCATGATCGGAGCCTTCGTCATCGCCTTCCGCGAGGTCATCGAGGCGGGCCTCATCATCTCGATCGTGCTGGCGGCCACCCGCGGCATTCCCGGGCGCGGCCGCTGGGTCGCGCTCGGCATCGTCGGGGGCCTGGCCGGCGCCGCCCTCGTCGCGCTGTTCGCCGAGAAGATCTCGGACGCGTTCGAGGGCGCGGGGCAGGACCTGCTCAACGCCGCCGTGCTCATCGTCGCCGTGCTGATGCTGGTCTGGCACAACACCTGGATGGCGGCCCACGGGCGCGAGCTCGCGGGCGAGCTGCGGGCGGCGGGCGAGGCCGTCCGCTCCGGGCAGCGCACCGCGGCGGCGCTGGCGCTGGTCGTCGGCGCGGCGATCCTGCGCGAGGGCGCGGAGCTGGTGCTGTTCCTCTACGGCCTCGTCGCCTCGGGGGCGTCGGGGGCCGACCTGCAGGCCGGGGCGCTCGCCGGCGTCGGCGCAGGCGCCCTGCTCTCGGGCATCAGCTATTTCGGCCTCGCCGCGATCCCGAGCCGCTACGTGTTCTCGGTGACGAGCGCGCTGATCATCTTCCTCGCCGCCGGCCTCGCGGCGCAGGCGGCGCAGTTCCTGTCGAACGCCGGCATCGTCACCGGGCTCGACCAGATCCTGTGGAACTCGTCCGGCCTGATCCCGGAGAACGGCTGGCCGGGCCGCGTGCTGCACGCGCTCGTCGGCTACACCGACCGCCCGACCGCGCTCCAGGGCATCGTCTACGTCGGCACGATCCTGGTGATGGTCGGGCTGATGCAGGTGACCGCCTCGAGCAAGCGCCGGGCCCTGCGCACCGCCTGAGCGCCTCGGCCGGCACGCAACCGCGGCAACGAAAAGCCCGCCGCGATCGGATCGCGGCGGGCTTTTCTCGTCGCGTCCGCTCCCCGTACGGGGAGGCGCGGACTACTCGGCGGCGGCCGGCGCGGCCTTCGCCTTGCCCTTGTTCTTGTCGGTGCGCTCGGCGATGCGGGCGGACTTACCGCGGCGATCGCGCAGGTAGTACAGCTTGGCCCGGCGTACCTTGCCGCGGCGCACCACCTTGATCGAATCGATCAGCGGGCCGTGGACCGGGAACAGGCGCTCGACGCCCTCGCCGTAGGAGATCTTGCGGACGGTGAAGCTCTCGTTGAGGCCGCCGCCGGAGCGCGCGATCACCACGCCCTCGTAGGCCTGGACGCGGGTGCGCTCGCCTTCCTTGACCTTGACGTTCACGATCACCGTGTCGCCGGGCTGGAAGTCGGGGATGGTCTTGTTCAGTCGAGCGACTTCTTCCTGCTCGAGCTGCTGGATGATGTTCATGAATAGCTCCGGCCGTCGCGCCGCGCTGCCCCGGATGGGCTTGCGGGCGTCAGGATTTCGGCATCCTGTTTTGAGTTGGCGCCGCGATACACCAAGCCCACGCGCTTGTCGATTGCCGGCCGCGCCCGTCGATTGCCGGCGGCGATTGCCCATTGCCGGCGGGGCCCGTCGATTGCCCGCCCCGGTTGAGAAAATCCGGTCCGCGGTCCACATGGAGGATGGCGCGAGACGCGCCGTTCCCGGCCGGCCTTGAACCGGCGCAGCGGACGAGGATCCTGTCAGACATGTTCATCCAGACCGAAGCGACCCCGAACCCCGCCACCCTGAAGTTCCTGCCCGGCCGGGTGGTGCTGCAGGAGGGCACCTTCGAGGCCAAGGACGCGGACGGCGCCGCCCGCTCGCCCCTGGCGCAGCGCCTGTTCGACGTGCCCGGCGTCGCCGGCGTGTATTTCGGCCACGACTTCATCTCGGTGACCAAGGCCGACGGCGTCGACGAGTGGCCGCAGGTCAAGCCGGCCCTTCTGGGCGCGATCATGGAGCACTTCCAGTCCGGCGCGCCGGTGATGGCGGAAGGCTCCGCGCAGGCCGACGACGACGCCGAGGAATTCTACGACGCCGCCGACCACGACACCGTGGTGACGATCAAGGACCTGCTCGAGACCCGCGTGCGCCCGGCGGTGGCGGGCGACGGCGGCGACATCACCTTCCGCGGCTACAAGGAAGGCGTCGTCTACCTGGAGATGAAGGGCGCCTGCTCCGGCTGCCCGTCCTCGACCGCGACGCTCCGGCACGGCGTGCAGAACCTGTTCAAGCACTTCCTGCCCGAGATCCGGGAAGTCCAGGCGGTCTGAGACCGGCGCTTCGAAATCGCGGCGCTTCGGGTGCGCGCCCAGCCGGCACCCGAAGCGCCTTTGCAACACCTTCTCCCGAACCGCGCGCCGACGGCCGCCCCGCACTGACGGGCGCGGCCGTTTTGGCTTAGGCTCGCGGCTTCCTTCAGAGGGCGGACGGGAGCGAAGCCCCGGCGAACGGGAGTGGGCGTGCATATCCTGGCCATCGACACGGCACTCGAGCTCTGCTCGGCCTGCGTCGCGACCGAGGCGGCCGACGGGTCCGTCGATCTGCTCGCGCAGGAATCCATGACGCTCGCCCGCGGCCACGCCGAGGCGCTGCTGCCGCTGGTCGAGCGGGTGATGGCCCGGTTCGAGGCCGGGTTCGAGGGCCTGTCCCGCGTCGCCGTCACCGTCGGCCCCGGCAGCTACACCGGCCTGCGCGTCGGCCTGTCGGCGGCCCGCGCCGTCGGCCTCGCCGCCGGCATTCCCGTGGTCGGGGTCACCACCCTCTCGGCGCTGCTGGCGCCGCAGCTGGCGCTGAACGGCGACGGCCTGATCGCCGCCGCGATCGATGCCCGCCACGGTGCGGTCTACCTCCAGGCGATGAGCGCGGGCGACGGCATCGTCGTGCCGCCGACGCACCTGCGCCTCGAGGAGGCCGCCGACCGGCTCGGGGCCGGCCCCGTCACCCTCGTCGGCTCCGGTGCCGCCCTCCTGGCGGCCGTGCTCCGGG
Source organism: Methylobacterium sp. E-016 (assembly GCF_022829745.1). Lineage (NCBI taxonomy): Bacteria > Pseudomonadati > Pseudomonadota > Alphaproteobacteria > Hyphomicrobiales > Methylobacteriaceae > Methylobacterium > Methylobacterium sp. E-016. The sequence continues at coordinate 143,605 of NZ_JAKSYF010000062.1, read as the reverse complement.
CCCGCGGGATCGCGGTCGACGTCGCGGGCGCCGGCGGGCCCGACATCGCCTGGGTCGCCTCGCTCGGCCTGGTCGCCGACCCGGCCCAGGCCCTGCCCCGGCCGATGTACCTGCGCGGGGCCGACGCCCAGCCGCAGGACCACGCGCGGATCGCCCGCCGATGACACGCAAGCCTCATCGCTCGGACCGTTCCAGCGGACTTCGGCCGCCGGCAAGCGCGAAGGCGCGCCGCCGATGCGGCGGATCGCCCGCGATGCGGCGGCATCGAGGGCCACAGGCATGAGCCGCCCGGTCTCGCCCTTCTGGCCGCTGGAATGGTGGCTCGCCTGGTGGGAGGCCTGGGGCCCCGAGCCCTACGTCGCGCCCTTGCGCGAGGCCGACCAGGCGCGCACGCTCGCCCGGCTCCACGCCACCGCCTTCGCGCGGCCCTGGGACGCGCACGAGTTCGAGCGGATGCTGTGCGAGCGCGCGACGCAGGGGCACGCCCTGTGGCGGGCCGGCGCGATGCAGGGCTTCATCCTGTCCCGCAAGGTCGCCGACGAGGCCGAGATCCTCACCGTCGTGCTGGCGCCCTCCGCCCGCGGCGGCGGCCTGAGCCATCGGCTGCTGCGCGAGCATCTCGGGCACCTGGCGCTGATCGGCGTCGCGCAGGTCCACCTGGAGGTCGACGAGGGCAATGCGCCCGCGCTCAAGCTCTACGCCCGGCACGGGTTCACCCGGGTGGGCACGCGGACCGGCTACTACGCGCAGGCCGACGGCAGCCGCGCGACCGCGCTCACCATGCGCGCCGACCTGACGTGAGCGCCCGGTGACGCGCGTCGGGGTGGCCCTGCGCCTGGTCGTCTGCGCGCTGGCCTTCGCGCTGCTCGCCGGTCCGCACTGGCTGGCCCTGCGCTTCGGCGAGCGCCGCGGATGGGGCCTCGCGCCGGCGCTGTTCCACCGGGTGTTCCTGGCCCTGTTCTCGGTGCGCGTGACGCAGAGCGGCACCCCGCCCCGCCCCGGCGAGGCCGCGCTGGTGCTCGCCAACCACGTCTCCTGGCTCGACATCATCGCCGTCGGCTCGCTGCGGCCGCTCTCCTTCGTGGCGAAGTCCGAGATCGCCGGCTGGCCGGTGATCGGCACGCTCGCCGCCCTCCAGCGCACGGTGTTCATCGACCGGGCGCGGCGCGGCGCGACCGCGACCGTCAACGCCGCGATCGGCGACCGGCTGGCGCGGGGCGAGCTCGTGGTGCTGTTCGCCGAGGGCACCACCGGCGACGGCACCCGCCTGCTGCCGTTCCGCTCCTCGCTCGTCGGCGCGGCGCGGGCCGCGATCCAGGCGCGAGGGGCCGACGGCGGCCTCGACCGCATCCGCCTGCAGCCCCTGGCGATCACCTATCCGCGCCGCAACGGCCTGCCCGTGGGCCGGGCCGAGCGCCCCGAGATCGCGTGGTACGGCGACATGGACCTCGCCCCCCATCTCGCCCTGTTCTTCGAGCGCGGGCCGATCGACGTCCACGTGGTCTGGGGCCAGCCGATCGCCTTCGAGGCCGGCACCGACCGCAAGGCCGTCACGGTCCAGGCCGAGGCCGCCGTCCGCGCCGCGATGAAGGGCCCGGGGGCGATGCAGGGCCACGCGGGGGTGCCGGGCCACGCGCCCGCCCGGCCGCTGCCGGGCCTCACGGACGGCACGGCGGCCGCCTGAATCCCGTCAGGCCGGTTCGGTCGCGTGCGGCACGGTCGCCGTCAGCCGCAGGTTCATCGCCCTCAGGACGCGCACCGTCGTATCGAGGCTCGGATTGCCCTCCTCGGAGAGGGCCTTGTACAGGCTCTCGCGCGACAGGCCGGAGGTGCGGGCGATCCGCGTCATGCCGCGGGCGCGGGCGGCGACGCCGAGCGCGTGGCGGAAGAGCGCCGTGTCTCCTTCCTCGAAGGCCGCGGTGAGGTATTCCGCCAGCGCCTCGTCGGTCTCGAGATAGTCTGCCGAATCGTAGGGCTGCGTCTCGGTCATCCGCCGTCTCCATCCTTCAGATCTGCGGCCAGCGCCCTGGCCCGCACGATATCCCGTTGCTGGCTGCCCTTGTCTCCGCCGCAGAGCAGAACGATCAGGGCTTCGCCGCGACGGATGAAGTACAGTCGGTAGCCAGGTCCGTAATCGATGCGCATCTCGCTCACCCCGGAGCCGACCGGCTTCGCGTCGCCGGCATTGCCCAGAGCGAGACGGTCGATCCGGATCGCGATCCGCGCCTTGGCACGCGGATCCCGCAAGGCGCCGAGCCAAGCATCGAAATCAGCCGTGCGTCGGACCGGAATCCTAAATGTTCGTATTCTATAGGATACGGACTGGCAAGCGCTCGGACCGGGTCGCGACGGCGGGCCGGATCTATGATAGAGGCGTGCCGCCTCGGCCGCAGAGATGTTCGCGCGCCGTATCCCAAGGAACCCGGGACCCGACGCGGTGTCGAAAAAAGCCTTCGTCAAATCCTACGGCTGCCAGATGAACGCCTACGACGCCGCCCGCATGGCGGACGTCCTGGCCGAGCAGGGGTTCTCCGCCACCGACGCCGTCGAGGAGGCGGACGTGGTGGTGCTCAACACCTGCCACATCCGCGAGAAGGCGGCCGAGAAGGTCTATTCCGAGCTCGGCCGGCTGCGCGTGCTCAAGGACGCGCGGAAGCTCGAAGGCCGCGACACCCGCATCGTCGTCGCCGGCTGCGTCGCGCAGGCGGAAGGCTCCGAGATCCTGCACCGCGCGCCCGTGGTGGACGTGGTCGTCGGGCCGCAGAGCTACCATCGGCTGCCGGACCTGCTCGCCCGCTCGCATGCCAGGCGCGTGGTCGACACCGAATTCCCCGTCGAGGACAAGTTCGACCACCTGCCGGCGCGCCGCACCGCGGGCGTCTCCGCCTTCCTCACGGTGCAGGAGGGCTGCGACAAGTTCTGCGCGTTCTGCGTGGTGCCCTACACCCGCGGCGCCGAGGTCTCGCGTTCCGTCGCCGCCGTCGTCGCGGAGGCGGAGAAGCTCGCCGCCGGTGGGGTCCGCGAGATCGGCCTCGTCGGCCAGAACGTGAACGCCTATCACGGGCTCGGGGCCGACGGCGGCGCGGCGACGCTGGCCGATCTGATCCGCGCGGTGGCGCGCGTGCCGGGCATCGCGCGGATCCGCTACACCACGAGCCACCCCAACGACATGGGCGACGACCTGATCGCGGCCCATGCCGAGATCCCGGCGCTGATGCCCTACCTGCACCTTCCGGTGCAGTCGGGCTCCGACCGGATCCTGTCCGCGATGAACCGGCGCCACACCGGGGACGCCTACCGGCGGATCATCGACCGCGTCCGCAGGGCCCGCCCCGACATCGCCCTGTCCTCGGACTTCATCGTCGGCTTTCCCGGCGAGACCGACGCCGAGTTCGCCGACACGATGCGGCTCGTCTCCGACATCGGGTTCGAGAGCGCCTATTCCTTCAAGTACAGCCCGCGCCCCGGCACGCCGGCCGCCGAGCGCAGCGACGCGGTCCCGGAGGACGTGATGACCGGCCGCCTGCACGCGCTGCAGGCGCTGCTCGACGCGCAGCGCCACGCGTTCCAGCGCGCGGCGGTGGGGCAGGTGGTCGAGGTCCTGGTCGAGAAGGCCGGCCGCAGGCCCGGCCAGGTCGCGGGCAAGACGCCGCACCTGCTCGCCGTTCAGTTCGACGCCCCCACCTCCCGTATCGGGCAGGTCGTGCCCGTGCGCATCGTCGAGGCGGGGACCAACAGCCTGTTCGGCGCGGCGATCGAGGCCGCGGCGGCCGCGTAGGGCGGCGGGCCGGGCGATGAAGGGAGTGTTCGTGGCGTCATTCGACGGAACGGCCGGGCGCAGCGGCCCCTTGCGCGGGCGCGGGCCCGCCGCGCGGCCGCTCGGCCCGGGCTTCGGCCACGACGAGCCGGTCGAGGTCTCGCTGACCTTCGACGACAACCGCCTCGCGAGCCTCGTCTTCGGCCAGTACGATCAGAACGTCGCGCATATCGAGCGCCGGCTGGAGGTGACGGCCACCGCGCTGGGCAACCACGTCGTGCTCAAGGGCTCGCCGGACGCGACCGAGCGTGCCCGCCGGGTGTTCGAGAAGCTCTACGCCCGCGTGCGGACCGGCGGCAGCGCCCTGACGCTGGGCGACGTCGACGGCGCGATCCAGGAGGCCACCGTCCAGGGCCAGCTGTTCCCGGCGGCCGCCATCGCCGCCGAGCCGGACCGGCCGCATTTCGAGCAGATCGCCACGCGCAAGCGCGGCGCGGTCCGCGCCCGGAACGCGGCACAGGACGCCTACATCAAGGCCCTGCGCGCCAACGAGCTCGTCTTCGCCGAGGGTCCGGCCGGCACCGGCAAGACCTGGCTCGCCGTCGGCCACGCGGTCTCGCTGCTGGAGCAGGGCCACGCCGAGCGGCTGATCCTCTCGCGCCCGGCGGTCGAGGCCGGCGAGCGCCTCGGCTTCCTCCCCGGCGACATGCGCGACAAGGTCGACCCGTACCTGCGCCCGATCTACGACGCGCTCTACGACTTCATGGAGGCGCGCCACGTCGACCGCGGCCTGCAGACCGGGGTGATCGAGATCGCGCCGCTGGCCTTCATGCGCGGGCGCACGCTCACCAACGCGATCGTGCTGCTGGACGAGGCGCAGAACACCACCTCGATGCAGATGAAGATGTTCCTGACCCGGCTCGGCGAGAACTCGCGGATGATCGTCACCGGCGATCCCTCCCAGGTCGACCTGCCGCCGGGGCAGAAGTCGGGGCTGGTCGAGGCGGTGCGGGTGCTCGACGGCGTCGAGGGCATCGGCCGCATCAACTTCCGGGACAAGGACGTGGTCCGCCACGACCTCGTGCGCCGCATCGTCACCGCCTACGAGGGCGCGGCCCACGGCGAGGCGGATGCCGACCGCAACCCGAACCCGCGGCGGCGGCCGCTCGCGTGATGGGGCACGCGATCGACATGGTGGTCGAGGTGGCGATCGAGGACGAACGCTGGAGCGGCGCGGTCCCCGACCTCGAAGCCTTCGTGATTCGCGCCGTCGAGGCCGGTCTCGCCGCGGCCCCCGAGCCGCCCGCCGGCCCGGTCGAGGTCAGCGTCCTGCTCGCCGACGACGCCACCGTGCAGGCGCTCAACCGGACCTGGCGGGGCAAGGACCGGCCCACCAACGTGCTGTCGTTTCCGTCCTCGCCGCAGCCCGCCCATGCCGGCGTCGCGGTGCCGCTCGGCGACGTCGTTCTTGCGTACGACACGTTGGTGCGCGAAAGTGCCGAGCAGTCGAAGCCGCTCGTCCACCACCTCGCGCATCTCCTGGTTCATGGCACCCTCCACCTGCTCGGTCAGGACCACGAGACCGGCGACGCGGACGCGGAGGCCATGGAGGCCCTGGAGGTCGCGGCGCTCGCGACCCTCGGCGTGCCCGACCCTTACGCGGACTCCGCGGCCGGCTGAGCGACGACGTCCCAACCGATCCCAGACACGAGAGACATGACCCACGATCGAAGTCGCGGCGCGGCCCAGGCCGCGCTCAGTTCCAACGAGGCGGAATCGGGTGCGCGCGAGCCCTGGTACGACCGCCTCCTCCAGGTGCTGCACCTGAAACCGCGCGATTCGCTGCGCGGCGACATCGAAGAGGCCCTGGCCGAGCCCGATTCGGGTGAGAACGCGTTCTCGCCGCTCGAGCGCGCCATGCTCAAGAACGTCCTCGGGCTGCACAAGGTGCGCGTCGACGACGTGATGATCCCGCGGGCCGACATCGTCGCGGTCTCGGTCGAGACCAGCCTCGGCGACCTGCTGAAGCTGTTCCGCACCGCCGGCCATTCCCGCCTGCCGGTCTACGGCGAGACGCTCGACGACCCGCGCGGCATGGTCCACATCCGCGACTTCGTGGACCACATCGCCGCGCGGGCCGAGGCCGCCCCGCGCCGCAGCGCCGCGGCCGCCGCCAACGGCGCGACGCCCGCCCCCGCCGAGGCCGAGGCGGCCAAGGATGCGCTGAAGGACGCGCAGAAGCCCGCCCCGCGGGTGCGCCGGGCGCCCGCCCGCGCCCTGCGCACGCTCAACCTCGGCAACGTCGACCTCACCGCGACGCTCGCCTCCACCCGCATCCAGCGGCCGGTGCTGTTCGTGCCGCCCTCGATGCCGGCGATCGACCTGCTGGTGCGGATGCAGGCGACCCGCACCCACATGGCGCTCGTCATCGACGAGTACGGCGGCACCGACGGGCTGATCTCGATCGAGGACCTGATCGAGATGGTGGTCGGCGACATCGAGGACGAGCACGACGTGGTCGAGGGCCGCCTCGTCCAGCGCCTCGAGGGCGAGGCCGAGGTGTTCGTGGCCGATGCCCGTGCGCCGCTGGCGGAGGTCTCCGAGGCCACCGGCGTCGACCTCGTCGCGGCGGTGGGCGAGATGGCCGAGGAGATCGACACGATCGGCGGCATGATCGTGACGCTGGCCGGCCGCGTGCCCTCGCGCGGCGAGCTCATCGCCGGCCCCGGCGACCTCGAGTTCGAGGTGCTCGACGCCGACCCGCGCCGCCTCAAGCGCCTGCGCTTCCAGCGCGGGCCCGCACGCATCGCGGCCTCCGCCGTGCCGCTCGCCCTGCCCCCGCCCGCCGCGCCCCCTGCCGTCAACGCGATCGAGACGCCCGCACCGTGACGCCGGCTCCCGAAGCGCCCCCAGCAGCCACGCTGCCGGGCGGCGCGGCCGCGCGCCTGGCCAACGGCGTCATGCTGCTGCGCGGCTGGCGCCGGCTCGCCCTGAGCTTCCTCGCCGGCAGCGTCGGCGCGCTGGCGATGCCGCCCTTCGGCCTCCTGCCCGCGCTGGCCGTGTCCCTCGTCGTCGCGGTCTGGCTGGTGGACGGGGCGGCGGGCTCGCGCAGCACGGTCGCCGCCCGGCTCCGCCCCTGCGCGCTGGTCGGCTGGGCCTGGGGCTTCGGCTACCTGTTCGCCGGGCTGTGGTGGCTCGGCTCGGCCTTCCTCGTGGAGGCCGACGAGTTCCTGTGGGCGCTGCCGCTCGGCGTCGTCGGCCTGCCGCTGGCGCTCGGGCTGTTCTACGCCGCGGGCTTCGCCGTCGCCGGCCTGCTCTGGGTCCGCGGCCCGGCGCGCATCGCCGGCCTCGCCTTCGGGCTGGCGGGCGCCGAGTGGGTGCGCGGGCACGTCTTCACCGGCTTCCCCTGGAACACCCTCGGCATGGCGCTCGGCCAGAACCTCTGGCTGATGCAGTCGGCCTCCCTCGTCGGGCTCTACGGCCTGACGCTGCTCGCCGTCCTCGTCTGCGCCGCGCCGGCGACGCTCGCCACCGGCTCGCATCCGCGCAGCCGCCTCGGCCCGACGGCCGCCGCCGCGATCGTGCTGGCCGCCATGGCGCTCCACGGCGCGGAGCGGGTCGGGCCCGATCCCGACCCCACCGTCGCCGGGGTGCGCCTGCGGCTGGTGCAGCCGAACTTGCCTCAGGACGCGAAGTTCCGCCCCGAGAACCGGCAGGACATCGTCGACCGCTACGTCGAGCTGAGCCGGCGCCCGCCGGAGGCCGGCGAGGCGGCGCCGACGCACATCCTCTGGCCGGAATCGGCCTTCCCGTTCCTGATCCAGCGCGATCCCGCGGCGATGGCGCAGGTCGGCGCCGGGCTGGAGCCCGGCCAGCACCTGATCACCGGCGCGGCCCGCGCCGAGGAGCCGCTGCCCGGCGAGCGCCTGCGCTACTTCAACGCGATCATGGCGATCGAGCCCGGCGGCCGCATCGTCGACAGCTACGACAAGGTCCACCTCGTGCCGTTCGGCGAGTACCTGCCCGCGCCCCTCGACGCGGCCCTGCGGGCGGTGGGCCTGCGCCAGTTCGTGGCCGTGCCGGGCGGCTTCTCGGCCGGGACGCTCGCCGGCCAGCGCATCCTCAACGTGCCGGGCCTGCCGCCGGTGGCGGCGACGATCTGCTACGAGGCGATCTTCCCCGGCGCGATCCTGCCGGCCGGCGCCACCGCCGCCGATCGGCCCCCCGGCCTGATCCTGAACGTGACCAACGACGCCTGGTTCGGCGACACGCCTGGCCCGCGCCAGCACCTGGCGCAGGCCCGCCTGCGCGCCGTCGAGGAGGGCCTGCCGCTGGTGCGCGACGCCAACACCGGGATCTCGGCGGTGATCGACGCGCACGGGCGCGTCGTCGCGCAGCTGCCGATCGAGCAGGAGGCGGTGCTCGATGCCGACCTGCCCGTCCGCATCCTCGGCGGCACCCTCTACGGCCGGGCCGGCGACTGGCCCTTCGCGGCGATGCTCGCCGCCTGCCTCGCGGGCGCCCTCCGGGCCCGGCGGCTCGCGTGAGGGCGGCGCGGCGCATCCCGCCCCTCCTGCTGACCTGCGGCCTGATGGCGGTGGCGTTCAACCTGCGCCCGGCGCTGAGCACCGTCGGGCCGCTGCTCTCGTCCATCCGCGCGGCGACGGGTCTCTCCGCGGCGGGGGCCGCGGTGCTGACCACCCTCCCCGTCCTCTGCCTCGGCCTCGCCTGCGCGCTGACGCCGCTGATCCTGCGACGGCTCGGCGCCGACCGCGGCGTGCTCCTCGGCATCGTCGTGGTCGCGGCCGGCCTGGCCCTGCGCGGCCTCGGCGGTGTCGCGGCGCTGTTCGCCGGCACCGCGGTCGCCGCCTTCGGCATCGGGCTCGCCAACGTGCTGCTGCCGGCCGTGGTCAAGCGCGACTTCCCCGGCCGCGCCGGGGCGATGACCGGGCTCTACACCATGACGCTCTGCCTCGGGGCCGCCGCCGGCGCCGGCCTCGCGGTGCCGCTGGAGCAGGCGATCGGCCGGGGCTGGCCGCTGGCGCTCGCGGTCTGGGCGCTGCCGGCGGTCGTCGCCGCCCTCGCCTGGGCACCGTTAAGCCGGGCCGTGCCGGAGCGGTCGTCGGCGGCCGCGCCGGGCCGGCTCCTGCGCGATCCGCTGGCCTGGCAGGTCACCGCCTTCATGGGCCTGCAATCCTCGCTCGCCTACGTGCTGTTCGGCTGGCTGCCGGCGATCCTGCAGGGGCGCGGGCTCCCGGCGCTGGATGCCGGCCTCGTCGCCTCGGTGGTGACGCTGCATCAGGCGCCGGGCGCCCTCGTCGTGGCGATGCTGGCCGCGCGCGTGCGCGACCAGCGCGGCTGGATCGTCGCGGTGCTGGCCGCGACGCTGACCGGCTTCCTCGTCCTCGCCTTCGGACCGGAGAGCCTGCGGTTCCCCGCCTCCGGGCTCCTCGGCCTCGGCATCGGCGGCTGCTTCGGGCTGGGCTTGAGCCTCCTCGTCCTGCGCACCCGCGACGCCGCCTCGGCCGGCGCTCTCTCGGCGATGGCGCAGGGGATCGGCTACGTCTTCGCCTCGCTCGGCCCCCTCGGCTTCGGCCTCGCCCACGACGCCACCGACGGCTGGGTCCTCCCGGCCGCCCTGTTCGCGACGATCATCGCGGCGGCGGGCGTCGCCGGGATGGGCGCCGGGCGCGACCGGGCGGTCGGCGCGGCGGCCCGAGCCGCCGGCACGGCGTGGAGGCTTCCGGCCCCCGTCGGAGGGTCCCGCCCGCGCCGCCCCACGCGGTGATCTGCGGTTGCGCCGCAGCGACGGGGGCGGGCACCCGAAATGCCCGTTAACCGACCGGTTACCATGACGACCTAGCGCCTGCCGCCAGTGCGGCGCGCTTCCGCGCCGACCGGGCGCGGACCATGACCCTGATGACGTTGGCCCTGAGCGGATGGGCCGCGGCGAAGCCGCATCTCGACCTCTTCGGAACCCTCGGCCTGCTGCTCGGCTTCGCCGCCGGGATCCTGCCGCATCGGCGCGGGATGCTTCTCGCCTCGGCCGGATGCGCCGCCGCCTTCGGCCTGCACTACCTGCATCTCGGCGCGCTCACCGGCACGGCGATGTGCGCCATCGCCCTGCTGCAGAACCTCGTCTCGGCGCAGGCGATCGGGCCCGCGGGCCGTGCCGCCTGGGTGGCACCACTCTTCGCCGCGACGACGCTGGTCGCCGCCGGGACGACGCTGGCGACCTGGTCCGGCTGGCCGTCGGCCTGCGCCGGGCTCGGCGCCCTCCTGGCGACGGCTGCCCGCCTCCAGGGCGATCCGCAGGGCATGCGGCGCCTCTTCCTCGGCGCCAGCCTGTGCTGGGCCGTCCACAACGGCCTCGTCGGCTCGGTCTTCGGGCTCACCTGCGACCTGCTGACCCTGTCGGGGCTGGCCCTGTCGCTGGTCCGGCATCAGCGGCGCCCGGCGCCGCGGGCGCTCCCCGCCACCTGAGGCCGCGCCGCGGCGGGCGACGCCGCTTCCCTCCTCCGTCCCGAGGGGGCGCGACGCTCACGCCACGCGGATGTGGGTCGCCACCCGCGGCGGCTCCTCGGCGCCCGTCTCCGCTTCGAGGATGCGCATGTCGAGCCAGCCCTCGTCGTCGCGGAACACGTCGTAGACGACCCGGTCGACCACGGCGTTGCCGTCGCCGAAGATCAGCACGCGCGGCTTGTGGGCGATCACGTCGTCGACGCCGCCGTAGCTCGCCGAGGCGATGATGACCTCGTCCCCGACCTGGCAGGTGCGGGCGGCGGGGCCGTACAGCACGTAGGTGCTGATCCGCGCCCCCGACATCTTGTTCCAGATCTCGACGAATTCGAGCGGGTCGAGCCCCGCCTCGCGGCAGAGGTCGGCATCGAGCGTGATCGAGCCGTGATAGTTCAGGTCGGCGCCCGTCACGCGGATGCCGTGCAGCTTGGCCCGAACGAAGCTCTGCATCATGCTCCCCCGAGCCGGGCGACGTCGGCCCGGCGATGCGCGGCCGCACCTCCGAGACGGGGCGGTCGCGTCGCGCTTCCTACGGCGGCGCATGCCTGCGTGGCAATCGGCCGGTCGGGACGCTCCCCTGCCCCCCGCGCTACCCCTTGTGCCGCAGCCGGCTCGCGAAGAAGCCGTCGAGGCCGCCGCGCCGGATGTCCGAGCCTTCGAGGTCGGCCGGGAGCGTGCGCAGGTCGCCGTCGGCGTTGATCACGCCGTCGAGGCCGCCGACCTCGTCCGCCCGCACCGGCACCCGCTCGAAGGCGCCGTTGCGCTTCAGGAAGGCGGCGACCTGGCGCTCGCCCTCCTCCTGCTCCAGCGAGCAGGTGCAGTAGACGAGGCGCCCGCCCGGCCGCACCAGGGTCGCGGCCTTGTCGAGCAGGCGCGCCTGGAGGAGGTGCAGGCGGATCAGGTCGGATTCGGTCTTGGTCCAGGCGACGTCCGGATGGCGGCGGATCGTGCCGGTGGCCGAGCACGGCGCGTCGAGCAGCACCGCGTCGAACGGCTTTGGGGGCTCGAAGGCGAGCGCGTCGCCGACGACCACCTCGGCGGTCAGCCCGAGCCGGGCGAGGTTCTCGGACAAGCGCTCCAGGCGCGGGGCCGAACGGTCCAGCGCGGTCACCACGGCGCCCCGGCTCGCGAGCTGCGCGGTCTTGCCGCCCGGCGCGGCGCAGAGGTCGGCGATGCGCTCGCCGGGCTGCGCGCCGAGGAGCCGCGCGGGGATCGCGGCGGCGGCATCCTGCACCCACCACGCGCCATCGGCGAAGCCGGGAAGCTCGGAGACCGGCACCCGCAGGTCGCCGAGCCGGAGCGAGCCGGTGGGCAGCGCCGCCGCGCTGAGGCGCTCGGCCCAGTCGCCGGCCTCGCCCTTCAGCGTCAGGTCGATCGCGGCGCCGGCCAGGTGCGCGCGGGCGATGGCGGCGGCTTTCTCCGGCCCGTAGGCCTCGCGCCAGCGCGCGGCCAGCCAATCCGGGGTGTTGGCCTCGAGCGGGTCGTCGCATTCGGCCAGGATCGCCTCGCGCTCGCGCACGACCCGGCGCAGCACCGCGTTGACGAGGCCGGCGAGATGCCGCGCCTGCGGATCGGCCTTGGCCAGGCGCACCGCGAGGTCGACCGCGGCATGGTCGGGAACGGCGAGGTCGAGGATCTGGGCGGCGCCGGTGGCGAGCAGCGCGACGAGGCGCGGCTTGTCCTCGGGCAGGCCCTGCTCCATCCGCGCGGCGAGCGCGCGCCGGAGGAAGCCGAGGCGGCGGAAGGTGACCGTGGCGATGGCCCGCGCCAGACCGGCATCGCCGGCGTCGAGCCCCGCGACGCGGGACGCCTGGGCCAGCGCATCCTCCAGGGCGAGGGCGCGGTTCTTGCCCAGCAGGTCGGCGACGACGGCGTGCGCCACCCGGCGCGCGGCGAGGCCGGCGACGTCCGCCTCGACCGCCTCCGGTGCGGATTTCGGCGGCGATTTCGGCCCCGGGCGCGGACCCTTGGTCGCGCCCGCCGCCCGCGCCGGCCCGGACGCGTTGCGCCCTCTGCCCATGGATGCCACTTCTCGAAAGACCCTTCGTGCCGGCGTGCTGCCGCCGGACCCCGATGCCCTCCCACTTGAGCGAGTCCGATGCAAGGTGAAACCAGCCGCGACGGGACCGACGAAGCCCGGACCGAACACGTCGAGGACGGCGGCGGGACCGCCCCCCGTCCCCTCACCCCGGCGGCCGCGCGCGCCCTGGCGGAGGCGGCCGAGCGCCGCAGGGCGATCGACGCGCGGGCCGCCGCGGTCTCGGCCGCCCCCGAGCGCCTCGGGCGCGGCGGCCTGGAGCCGGTCCGCTACGACGACTGGGAGGTGAAGGGGCTCGCCGTCGACTTCTGACGTCGCGCCTCGCCGGCCGGAACGACCGTGCCGGCCCGCTGTTGGGCTCGCGAAGCATACGGCGAGACGAGGGACCCGATGACGACCAAGGTATCGAGCAAGGATGCGCCGAGCGGCGCCGACGGCGAGATCGCGCTCGCGAAGGGCGCGCTGGTCGCCATGCGGATGTGGCGCGACGAGCCGCCGACCGACGACAAGCCGAGCACCACCTCGGAGCACGAGACCGTGGGCTACGTGATCGCCGGCCGGGCCAAGCTGGTGCTCGAGGACCGGACGGTCGCGCTGGAGCCCGGCGATTCCTACTGCGTGCCGGCCGGCATCGCGCACACCTACCACATCCTGGAGACCTTCACGGCGATCGAGGCGACGGCCCCGCCCGCCGCCTGATCCCGCGGGCTCCGGGGCGTTCAGCGCGTCACGTAGACCGGGGTGCCGACCGAGACGCGGTCGTAGAGGTCGACCACGTCCTGGTTGTACATCCGGATGCAGCCGTAGGAGGCCCAGGTGCCGACCGAGCTCGGGCGGTTGGTGCCGTGGATGGCGTATTCGCCGCCCGACAGCGTCATCGCGGCGGCGCCCATCGGGTTGTGCGGCGAGCCGCCGGCGATCAGGTTCGGCAGGCGCGGGTTGTCGCGCTTGACTTCGCTCGGCGGCGACCACGCCGGCTGCACGTACTTGCCGTCGATCGCCTTGGTGCCGAACCACTGCTTGCCCGGCTTGCCGACCGCGACGGGGTAGCGGATCGCGGTTCCGTCGCCGTTCACGAGGTAGAGCCGGCGCTGCGAGACGCTGATCACCACCGAGCCCGGCATCACCCCGTCCGAGAACGGCACCACCTCGCGTGCCAGGGCCGGCGCCCCCGCGACGAGACCGGCCAGCAGCGCGCCGCCGAGGCTCGTGGACACGTACTTCCTGACCGACATCTTGGGATCTTCCTGCAGAGCGTGACCGTTCGCTGCAGCAATAATCCACGGCCAAGCTCGGCGTTCCAGCTCATCCTGCGACGACTGCGGGCTTGCTCACCGTCTTCGGGGAAGACGGTAAAAAGCGCCGGGCTTCATCGTGATAAAGGCGATCGTCCGTCGAAAGACCTGCTTTACCGCTCGATCAGATCCAGCGCCGTCGCGTCCTGGGACTGCCAGCCGTGGCGGACGAGCTCGGGGTCGGCATGCTCCTCGACGGGCCAGCCGACGCAGAGGTAGGCGACGAGGTGCCAGCTGCCCGGCACGTCCAGCAGCGCCGCGATGCGGGCCGGCTCGAGGATCGAGACCCATCCGGTGCCGAGGCCGTGGGCGCGGGCGGCGAGCCAGAAGGTCTGCACGGCGCCGACCACGGAGTAGCGCAGCATCTCCGGCATGGTCGCGCGACCGAGGCCGTGGCCCGCCTCGGTCGCCTCGTCGCAGAAGACCGCCAGGTGCACCGGCGCCTCGCGCAGGCCCGCGAGCTTCAGGGCGCGATACTGCGCCTGGCGGGCGTCGGCGTAGCGCAGGGCCGCATCGGCGTTGCAGCGCTCGAAGCTCGCGACCACGCCGGCGCGGCGCTCGGGGTCGGCGACGCGCACGAAGCGCCACGGCTGGCTGTTGCCGACGGAGGGGCTGCGATGGGCCGCCGCCAAGCTCTGGCGGAGCAGGGCCTCGTCCACCGGGTCGGGCCGGAAGCGGCGCACGTCGCGACGCCACGCGAACAGGTCGTCGAGCGCCTGCCGGAAGTCGTCGTCGAAGCGGGGCGGGCGGGGGTCGGTCATGGTCGGTCCGCCTCATAGCGGGTTTTGCGCCTTCCCGCTGCCCGTGGGCCCCGGGGAGATCGAACGGGCCGGGCGGGCACAAAAAAAGGCCGCCCTCGCGGGCGGCCTGAAGTCCTTGGGTCTCGAAACCTCTGGGATGTCGCGTCGTGGGATCCGGTGACGCCCGAGGGCTGGGGAGCTCGGGATTCGGGCATCGACGGGCACGACCCGACGAGGGTTCGGCCTTCGTTGTCGCGCCGCAACGCGGCTCGGGAAAGGCGTGATCGGGGCGAAAGCGCGGCATTTGTTTCTTGGGCGTGTCCCATCCGCAACGAATCGGATCGCCGCCGCGGGACTCTTGCGGGCCGGCCACCCGAGGCCCATCCTCAGCGGCTGACGGCAAGACGACGGCGGCAGGCCGACGGCGGAGGAACGATGACCGAGCGGACGAGCGGCGAGATCCGGACAGACGATTCGACGGCCCGCGTGGTCCCCTTCCCGAGCCCATCCACCGCACCGCAGATCGCGTTCGATCGGCACGAGCTGCGCACGATCTTCAACCTCTACGGCCGCCGGGTCGCGGAGGGGGAGTGGCGCGACTACGCCCTCGACTTCCGCCGCGACAAGGCGGTGTTCTCGATCTACCGCCGCACCTCCGAGATGCCGCTCTACCGGATCGAGAAGGACCCGAAGCTCGCGCGCCGCCAGGGCGCCTACGCCGTGGTCGCCGCGACCGGCGTGGTGCTCAAGCGCGGCACCGACCTCGCCCGCGTGCTCGCGGTGCTGGAGAAGCCCCTGCGGGCCGTGTGAAGCGTTCGGATTTCTGCGCGGCGATCCTTCGTCCGGTGCCGTCTTGGCCGATGGTACGCTCGCTGCGCGCCCGGATCGCGGCGCGGGGGGGCCTTCCCCCGAGCAGGCGATCGGCCTCGCACATCTTCAGATTCCTTTTCCGGACCCTCCCCGTCATCCCGGGGCTGCGCAGGGCGGACATTGCCCGCTGGGGGAAGTGGCGCGGCGTAAGCGTAGCTCCCCCGGAACGAAGAAGGCCCCGGCGTTTCCGCCGGGGCCTTCTTCGTTCGTCCGGTCCGTCTTCGCTCAGCGGCGGTCGCCGAGGAGCGAGAGCAGGAACTGGAACATGTTGATGAAGTCGAGGTACAGCGTCAGCGCGCCGTTGACCGACATCTTGGCCGCCGCTTCGCCGTCGAAGCCGCTGGAGAGATACATCTCCTTCAGCTTCTGGGTGTCGTAGGCGGTGAGCCCCGCGAAGATCAGCACGCCGAGCACCGAGACGGCGAACTGCAGCGCCGACGAGGCCAGGAAGATGTTGACGATCGAGGCGATGATGATGCCGATCAGGCCCATCATCAGGAACGAGCCCATCCCCGAGAGGCTGCGCTTGGTGGTGTAGCCGTAGAGGCTCAGCGCGCCGAAGGTCGCCGAGGTGATGAAGAACACCCGCACCACGCTGGCGCCGGTGAACACCAGCAGCAGCGTCGACATCGAGGCGCCCATCACCGCCGCGAAGGCGAAGAACATCGTCCGCGCCGACGAGGCCGACATCCGGTCCATCCGCATCGAGAAGACCAGGATGAAGGCGAGCGGGGCGAACATCAGAACCCACTTGAGCGGGCTGTTGTAGAGCGTCTGGCCGAACGGGGTCAGGGCCAGGCGGCCGGTCGCGGTCGCGGTGGTGGCGGCCATGTTGAGGCCGAGCGCGACGAGGCCGGAGATGCCGAGCCCGACGACCATGTTGTTGTAGACGCCGAGCATGAAGGTCCGCAGGCCCTGGTCGAACGCGACCTGGGTGCCGGCCTGCGACGGCGCCTGGGCGCCGTAGCGGAAGGGAGAGTTGTCGAATGCCATGGGAGTGACCTCGGAAGGCTCGCTCGTGCGTGGTGTTTGAGACGAGGCCCACGCAGGGGACCTCTGGCGCCATCGAGCGCCTCGTGTCGGAATATGTTGCTTTCGGCCGCCCCGCACAAGAGCCCGGCAGAGCTTGAAAAAGCGCTTTCGATGAATCCCCGCGGGTGAAATTTGTTCACGAAGTCTGGGATTAAAGTTCGCTGCTACTTCGCCGACGGCTCCCGATGCCGTCGTTCACGATCGCGGCAAGCTCACGCGGGGGATACGCAACGGTCACGACTGCCGCAGGTACGGTGCAGGCTTCTGGCCGAGGATGCGCCAGGTCCCGGCGAGCCCCAGCACCACGGCGAGCACCACCGCGGCCGCGGCCGCCGCCAGCGCCCCCGACAGGTCGAGGACGAAGTCGAGGCGCATCACCCGGGTGACGATCACCCAGCCGGCGAGCGTGCCGGCGAGCAGCCCGAACAGGGCGGTGACGAGGCCGAGCGCCCCGTATTCGAGGCCGTAGGCGGCCAGCAGCCGTCCGCGGGTCGCGCCGAGCACCTTCAGCACCACGGCGTCGTAGAGCCGCGCCCGGTGCCCCGCGGCGATGGCGCCGGCCAGCACGAACAGGCTCGCCAGCACCGCCACCGCGCTCGCGCCGCGGATCGCCAGCACCAGCCGGCCGACGAGGTCGCCGACGGCATCGAGGGCGTCCTTCACCCGTACGCTGGTGACGGAGGGGAACGCCTTGGCGACGTCGCGCAGGATCCGGTTCTCGACCGCGCCGTCGGTGCCCCCGGGCAGGGTGAGCGTCGCCAGGTCCGAGTGCGGCGCGCCGCGGAAGGTGCCGGGGGAGAACACCATCACGAAGTTGATGCCGAGGTTGCGCCACTCGACCTTGCGCAGGTTGGCGATGGTGGCGGTGAGGTTCCGCCCGAGCACGTTGACGGTGACGCGGCTGCCGACCTTGAGGCCGAGGTTTTTCGCGAGATCCGCCTCGAACGAGACCAGCGGCGTCCTGGCTTGCTCCGCGTTCCACCACGTGCCTGCGGTGAGCGTCGAGCCCTCGGGCACGTCCTCGGCGTAGGTGATGCCCCGGTCGCCGTCGAGCACCCAGGCGGCGTCCTCCGGCGGGCGGATCTTCTCGGCCGGGACGTCGTCCAGCGCCACGATGCGCCCGCGCATCATCGGCACCCGCTCGATCTTGGCGCTGGGCGCCTGGCGCGCGAGGAAGTCATGGAAGGCGCCCGAATCGGCGGCCGGGATGTCCAGGAAGAACAGGTTCGGCGCGCGCGCCGGCAAGGTCGCCGAGATGGTGCGGCGCACGTTCACGTCGATCAGGCTCAGGGTCACCAGCAGGGTCACGCCGAGGCCGAGGGAGAGGACGATGGCCGGCGTCAGGGCGCCGGGGCGGTGGAGGTTGGCCAAGGCCATCCGCGGCGCGGCCCGCCGCGGATGCGGCAGCCGGCGGGCGAGCGCCATCACGCCGACCGCGACCAGCCGCAGCAGGCCGAAGGCGAGGCCGGCGGCGGCGATGAAGATCAGCGCCACGCGCCGGTCGAAGGCGGTGCCGACGGCGAGCCCCACCAGGGCGGCGAGCGCCAGCGCCAGGGTCGCCCGGTAGCGCGGGCGGATGCCGCTGGCTGCCGGGTCGACGGCGTCGCGAAACAGCCCCGAGACCGGGACGTCGTGGGCGCGCCCCAGGGGCGTGATCGCGAAGGCCAGGGCCGTGAGGAGCCCGTAGGCCGCCGCCTGGAGCAGCTCGAGGGGCGCCAGCGTCGGGTTCAGCGGCAGGGGCAGGCTGTCCCGGAACAGCGCGTCGAGGGCGAAGGGCAGCGCGGCGCCCACAGTGAGCCCGATCGCCGTGCCGAGCCCGGCGATCAGCATCACCTGCGTCAGGTACAAGGCGACGACCTTCGAGCCCGGCGCACCGACGCTCTTCAGGGTCGCGATCGAGGGGCGCTTGCGCTCGACGAAGGCGTTGACGGCGTTGGCGACGCCGACCCCGCCGACGATCAGCGCGGTGAGGCCGACCAGCGTCAGGAACTGGGTGAAGCGCTCGATGCTCTTGGAGAACCGCGGGTCGGCATTGGTGCGCGCCCGCATCTCCCAGCCGGCCTGCGGAGCGGCCGCCGCGATCCGGGCGGCGGCGGCGTCGAGGCCCGCATCGTCGGCGCCAGGCAGCAGCAGCCGGTAGCTCCAGCGGTTAAGGCTTCCCGGCTGGACCAGGCCGGTGCGGCGCAGCGCATCTTGCGACACGATCAGCCGCGGCCCGAAGCCGATGCCGCCGGCGATCTTGTCGGGCTCCGAGACGAGGGTCGCGCGGATGGCGAAGGGCCGGCCGGCGAGCGTGATCCGGTCGCCGACCTTGAGGTCGAGGCGGGTCAGCAGCGCCGGGTCGGCGAGCGCGCCGTCGATCCTGTCACGCTCGGCCAGCAGGTCGGCGAGGGGCGCCTGCGGCTCGGTGACGAGCTCTCCGGCGGTCGGGTAGCCGGCATCGACCGCCTTCAGCTCGACCAGCGCCGCGCCCTCGCCCGCCACCGCCATGGCGCGGAGCGAGGCGACCACGTCGACACGCCCCTGCGCGTCGAGCACCGCGCGCTCCGGCTCCGTCGCCTCGCGGTTGATCAGGCTGTAGCTGAGGTCGCCGCCGAGGATGCGCTTGCCCTCGCGGCCGAGCCCGTCCGACAGCGAGCGCGAGATCGAGGCGACCCCGGCGATCGCCGCGACGCCGAGCGCGATGCAGGCGAGAAACACGGCGAAGCCGCGCAAGCCCCCGCGGAGCTCGCGCAGCGCGAGGCGCAGGGTCAGCGGCAGGCGCGAGGCGGGCGTCGGCCGGGGCTGGGAGAGGGTGCCGTGCATCAGGCCGCCACCGGCTCCTCGATCCGCCCCGAGCGCAGGCGCACGGTGCGGTCGCAGAGGCGGGCGAGCCCCGGATCGTGGGTGACGAGGACGAGCGTCGCGCCGCGGTCGCGCTTCAGCGCGAACAGCAGGTCGACGATCTGGCGGCCGGTCGCCTCGTCGAGATTGCCCGTCGGCTCGTCGGCGACCAGGATCGCCGGGTCCGGTGCCACGGCGCGGGCGATGGCGACGCGCTGCTGCTCGCCGCCCGAGAGCTGGGCCGGGTAGTGGTGCAGCCGGTGGCCGAGGCCGACGGCTTCGAGTTCCCGCCGGGCGCGGGCATGGGCGTCCGGCTTGTCGGCCAGCTCCAGCGGCAGGGCGACGTTCTCCAGGGCGGTCATCGTCGGGACGAGGTGGAAGGCCTGGAACACGATGCCGATCCGCCGGCCGCGGAAGCGCGCGAGCGCGTCCTCGTCGAGGGCGCCGAGGTCGGTGCCCTCGATCCGGATCGCGCCGGCATCGGGCCGCTCGAGGCCCGCCATCACCATCAGCAGGGTCGACTTGCCGGAGCCCGACGGCCCGACGAGGCCGACCGCCTCGCCGCGGCCGACGTCGAGCGAGATGCCGCGCAGCACGTGGACGCGGGCGGCCCCCCGCCCGAGGCTGAGGTCGATGCCAGAGAGAGCGATGGCTGGCGTCCCGGACGCGGACATGGCAGGCGAGGTCTTGCCGGGAGAGGGGTTGTCGGCGGTCACGGTCGAGCCGATCTGTGGCGGATGGCGAACATGCGGGACGGAGATCACGGTTGGCGGACGAACGTTCGGTGCGCTCCGGCACGACCCGTGCCGGGCGATGCGCGCGGGCCCAATATGGCGAGCGCGACGGAGCCACGCCATGATGGCCGGCGCAGGGCGGCGCTGATGGCGCTCTTTGCCGCAGCGGGGCTGGTCCTGTCGATGGCGGGCCTCGCGCCGGCCAAGGCGGATCCGAAGCCCGAATCGAAGCCGATCCGGCTCGTCGCGCTCGGCGACAGCCTCACCGCGGGCTACCGCCTTCCGGCGAGCTCCGCCTTCCCGGCGGTGCTGGAGCGGGCGCTCGCGGCGAAAGGCCGGACGGTGACGGTCGCCAATGCCGGCGTCTCGGGCGAGACCGCCACCAACGGCCTCGACCGGGTCGACTGGTCGGTGCCCGACGGCACCGACGGGGTGATCCTGGAGCTCGGCGCCAACGACATGCTGCGCGGCACCGATCCCGCCGTGACGCGGAAGGCGCTGGAGGCGATCGTGACGCGGCTGAAGGCGCGCGGCATCCCGGTGCTGCTCGCCGGCATGCGGGCCTCGACCAACCTCGGGCCCGACTACGTCGCGCGCTTCGACGCGATCTACCCGGATCTCGCCCGGACCTACGACCTCGTGCTGTACCCGTTCTTCATGGCCGGCATGGTCGGCGACCGCGCCTACACCCTCGACGACGGGCTCCACCCGAACGCCAAGGGCGTCGACGTGATCGTGGCCGGCATCCTGCCCTCGGTCGAGACCTTCCTCGGGCGGCTCCCGGCCGGGGCTCGTTAGCGATGCCGCGCCTGTTCACGGCGCTCGGCCTCCCGCCTGAGATCGCCGCCGGGCTGGCGCCGTTCCGCGGCGGCCTGCAGGGCGCACGCTGGATCGAGCCGTCGGATCACCACGTCACCCTGCGCTTCCTCGGCAACGTGCCGGTCGCGCTTGCCGAGGACGCGGTCGAGGCGCTGTTGGAGATGCGGGCGCGGCCGGCGCTCGAGGTGGTGCTGGACGGCCTCTCGGTGTTCGGCGGCGACAAGCCGCGCGCGCTGCTCGCCAGCGTCGCCGCCAACGCCGATCTGATGGACCTCCAGGCCGAGCAGGAGCGCCTGATCCGCCGGGCGGGCGCCGAGCCGGAACGGCGCAGGTTCGTGCCGCACGTGACGCTGGCGCGCCTGCGCCGCGAGGCCACGCCCGAGGCGGTGGCGATGTACCTGTCGCAGGCGCCGATCTTCACGCCGCTGCGCTTTTCCGCGACGCAGGTGGTGCTGTACTCGGCGCGCGACTCGACCGGGGGCGGGCCCTATGTCGCGGAGGCGGCGTTTCCGTTCGCCTGAGCGGGGTCCTACAACCGCCGCAGCGCGACGCTCTCGATGCGGTGGCTCGCGCCCTTGGCCAGGATCAGGCTGGCGCGCTGGCGGGTCGGCAGGATGTTGTCGCGCAGGTTCGGCAGGTTGATCGTCGTCCACAGCCGGTCGGCGATGGCGAGCGCTTCCGATTCGGGCACCTCGGCGTACTTGCGGAAATACGAGCGGGGGTCGCGGAACGCGGTCTGCCGCAGGCGCATGAAGCGCATCACGTACCAGCGGTGCAGATCGTCCTCGTGCCCGTCGAGGTAGATCGAGAAGTCGAAGAAGTCGGAGACGAACGGAATCGCGGTGCCGTCGCGCGGTAGGCGGGCCGGCTGCAGCACGTTCAGGCCCTCGACGATCAGGATGTCGGGGCTCTCGCCCACCCGCTCCTCGCCGTCCACCCGGTCGTAGACGAGGTGCGAGTAGAGCGGAGCGGTGACGCGCTTCCGGCCCGATTTCACGTCGTGCAGGAACTGCAGCAGGGCGGCGGTGTCGTAGCTCTCGGGAAATCCCTTCCGGTCCATGATGCCCTGCGCGGCGAGCGCGGCGTTCGGCAGCAGGAACCCGTCGGTGGTGACGAGGTCGACCTTCGGGGTGTTCGGCCAGCGCGCGAGCAGCGCGGCGAGCACGCGGGCCGTGGTCGACTTGCCCACCGCCACCGATCCGGCGAGCCCGATGATGTAGGGCGCCTTGGTCTCGCGCTCGGCCATCAGGAAGCGCTGGGTCGCCTTGAACAGGCCCTGGCTCGCCGCGACGTAGAGCGCGAGCAGCCGCGACAGCGGCAGGTAGATCGCGACCACCTCCTCCACCGAGATCGGGTCGTTCAGCGATTGCAGGCGCTCGATGTCCTCCTGCGTCAGCGTCAGCGGCGTGTCGGCGCGCAGCTGCGCCCAGGATTCGCGGCTGAACAGGCGGTAGGGCGACAGCCGCTCCGACCCGTCGCCGGTGACCGGGTTCTGCCCCGTCACCGGGGTCTGGCCGGCGGCGAGCGCGGCCGCCTTCATGCCGGCGGCCTCGACGCCTTCTCGGCGATGCCGCTCTGCGCCGTGCGGCGCTCCAGCTCCGCCATCACCGCGGAGAGCTCGACGCCGCCGGCGCGCAGCAGCACCACGAGGTGGTAGAGCACGTCCGCCGCCTCGTTGGTCAGCCCGGTCTTGTCGCCCTGCACCGCGGCGATGGCGGCCTCCACCGCCTCCTCGCCGAGCTTCTTGGCGGCCTTGGCCGGGCCGCCCGCGAGCAGCTTGGCCGTGTACGATTGGTCGGGCGCGGTGCCGGCGCGGCTCGCCACCAGGCGGGCGAGGTCGTCGAGGGTGTAGGCGGACATAGAGGACCCGTGCGGCAGGGTTCGGAAACGACGATGCCGTCGCCGGAACCTGCGTCAACGGCGGGCGCCGGGCAAGACGGGAGCCGGCACAGCAGCGCCTCGCCACCCGCATTTGCGCGACGGGCGGGTGGAATTGTCGGAAAAATGGTGCCGGATCCGGCCGCGGCCCCCGGCGTCTTCCCGATCTCGGGTCAGGCGTCCAGCCGCATCGCGAGGCCGGCCGCCGCCATGTGCGCCTTGGCCTCGGCGACGCTGGCTTCCCCGAAATGGAAGATCGAGGCCGCGAGCACCGCGCTGGCATGGCCTTCGGCGACGCCGGCCACGAGGTCGTCGAGCCCGCCGACGCCGCCCGAGGCGATCACCGGCACGGTCACCGCGTCGGCGACGGCGCGGATCAGCGCGAGGTCGTAGCCCGAGCGCGTCCCGTCCCGGTCCATGGAGGTGACGAGCAATTCGCCCGCTCCCTTGGCCGCCACCGTGCGGGCGAAGGCGATCGCGTCGAGGCCGGTGGGGGTGCGGCCGCCATGGGTGAAGATCTGCCACGCGTCCGGCTCGCCCGGCGCGGAGGTGCGCTTGGCGTCGATCGCCACCACGACGCATTGCGCGCCGAACTTCTCGGCGGCCCGAGCGACGAGGTCGGGATCGTTCACGGCCGCGGTGTTGATCGCGACCTTGTCGGCGCCGGCGAGCAGCAGCGCGCGCACGTCCGTCACCGCGCGCACGCCGCCGCCGACGGTGAGCGGCATGAAGCAGGCCTCCGCCGTGCGGCTCACCACGTCGAGCAGGGTGCCGCGCGCCTCGTGGCTCGCGGTGATGTCGAGGAAGCAGAGCTCGTCGGCCCCGGCCGCGTCGTAGGCCTTGGCCGCCTCGACCGGATCGCCCGCGTCGCGCAGCTCGAGGAACTTCACGCCCTTGACGACGCGGCCGTCCTTGACGTCGAGGCAGGGGATGATGCGGGTCTTGAGCACGCTGGGAGCCTTCAGGCGGTCGTGTCGTCGGGGTCGATCGCGAAGGGACGCGTGAGCATCTCGTCGTGGGTGTAGGGGCAGGTTTCGGGAAAGGTCTTCAGCGGAAGGCCGGTCTCGTCAGCCGCTTCGAGACGGGCGCGGCGGTAGGCGCGTTCCATCGCTTCCACCCGACGGCTCTTCAGGCCGGGACTGTCCGCCAGCTCGTCGGCCGCAGCCACCCGATGCGTCGCGATCGAGATCACCCAGCTTCGCGTCCGTCGCGATGGCTGGTGATCCCACTTGAGCATATGCAGCAGGACGATGCGCCACGCGCCGACGAGGCTGCTGAACTGGCTGCGACCCAAGCTCTCGATCTCCTCGGCGAGGTTCTCCCGATCGAGGCCGGTCAGGTCGCCCGCCCGGAGGCGTGCCCCCTGCTCCTGCGTCCAGGTGTAGAAGTCGTCCGCGTAGGCCGTCCCGGTCTCGGCCGGTCGCGCCGCCTTCGCCGAAGCCGTCATCGCCGCCTCCCGGCAAACCCTTGACCGGGCGAGCCTATCACGAAGCGCCGCCTCCGCGCGCCGCCCTGATCGCGAACAGCGCCGCGCGCGGGTCGATGCGGCCGTCGTAGAGGGCGCGCCCCGTGATCGCACCGGCCAGCATCGCGCAATCGGGCTCGAGCAGGCGGTGCACGTCCTCGATCGAGGCGAGGCCGCCCGACGCGATCACCGGGATGCTCACGGCTTCGGCGAGCGCCACCGTCATCTCGATGTTGAGGCCCTTCAGGATGCCGTCGCGGGCGATGTCGGTGTAGATGATCGCCGAGACGCCGGCATCCTCGAACCGGCGGCCGAGGTCCTCGGCGGTCATGCTCGAGGTCTCGGCCCAGCCCGCCACCGCGACGCGCCCGTCCTTGGCGTCGATGCCCACCGCGATCCTGCCGGGATGGCGCCGCGCCGCCTCGTGGACGAAGGCCGGGTCGCGCACGGCCGCCGTGCCGATGATCACCCGGGCGACGCCCTTCTCGAGCCAGCCCTCCAGCGTGCGCATCTCGCGGATGCCGCCCCCGAGCTGCACCGGGATGTCGACCTGGGCGAGGATCGCGTCGACGGCGGCCGCGTTCATCGGCGCCCCGGCGAAGGCACCGTCGAGGTCGACCACGTGGAGCCAGGAGAAGCCCTGCTCGGCGAAGGCCCGGGCCTGCGCCGCCGGGTCGTCGTTGAACACCACGGCCTGGGCCATGTCGCCCTGCACGAGGCGGACGCAGTGTCCTTCCTTGAGATCGATGGCCGGATACAGGATCACGCGGACGCTCGTTTCTTCTGGTCGTTCGACGGAGGGCGCGGCGGTTACGGCCGCCAGCGCAGAAAGTTCGCAAGCAGGGCCAGCCCGAGATGCTGGCTCTTCTCCGGGTGGAACTGGGTGCCGGCGAGGTTGTCGCGCGCCACCATCGCGGTGACGGGACCGCCGTAGGCCGCCTCGGCGACGACCTCGTCCGGGCGATCCGCCTTCAGGGCGAAGCTGTGCACGAAGTAGGCGTGCAGCCCGTCCGGCCCGGTGCGGATGCCGTCGAGCAGCGGATGGTCGCGGGACGGCGTCAGGGTGTTCCAGCCCATGTGCGGGATCTTGAGCGTGGGGTCGGACGGCCGGATCGGGCCGACGTCGCCGGAGATCCAGCCGAGGCCTTCCGTGGTCTCGTATTCGAGGCCGCGCGTTCCCATCAGCTGCATGCCGACGCAGATGCCGAGGAAGGGACGCCCCGACCCGATGGCGGCATCGGTCATCGCCGCCACGAGGCCGGGGACGGCGTCGAGCCCGCGGCGGCAATCGGCGTAGGCGCCGACCCCGGGGAGCACGATCCGGTCAGCGCGCGCGACCGCGTCCGGATCGCCGGTGACGACGATGCGGGTCTCCGGCAGCCCGGCCTCGCGGGCCGCCCGCTCGAAGGCCTTGGCCGCCGAGTGCAGGTTGCCCGACCCGTAATCGATGATCGCGACGGTCTCGGCGCTCACGGTCGTTGTTCCTCGAAGACGCTCACCGGCCGCCCTGCGCGGGAAACAGGCCGATCACAGGCTCGGCCGCGCGGTTGCCCGCGAACGCGGTCGAGGCCCGGACGGTCGGCGCGGGGGCGGGGTCGAGCCAGCGCGTCATCGCCTTGGCTTCGGCCTCGTCGGCGTTGAAGGCCACCACCGCGTCGCGCGCCGGCCGGCCGTTGCGGGCGAGCGTCCAGCGCCGGAGCGAGGACGCCTCGAGCCCGATCAGCACCAGGACCAGCAGCGTGATCGCGGTGCCGGCGGCGGGCGACAGGCCGAGGCCGTAGCCGACGAGCGCGGTGGCGCCGAGCCCGGCCAGCACCAGCAGGGCTGCGAGCCAGAGGCGGTGATAGAGGAACCACAGCACCGAGAAGGCGAAGGCCGCCCACGAGAACCCGTCCGGCACCAGCTGCGCCCGGTCGAGGTCGTGCGCCTCGCCGGAGCGGGCCTCGTGCGGCAGATGGAGCGTGTAGCTGCGCATCCTCATGGCGACCCCTTCCCTTTCCTGTCGGCCGAACGCCGGAGGCGGCTGCGCGAGCCCGCCGCGACGGCCGTCCGCGATCCTCGCCTAGAGCGAACCCTTGGTCGAGGGAACGCGTCCCTCCTCGCGGGGATCGACCGCGACGGCCTTCCGCAAGGCGCGGGCCAGCCCCTTGAAGCAGCTCTCGGCGATGTGATGGGCGTTGTCGCCGTAGAGCGTCTCGACGTGGAGCGTGATGCCGGCGTTCATGGCGAAGGCCTGGAACCACTCGCGCACCAGCTCGGTGTCGAAGGCACCGATTTTCTCGACGCGGAAGGCGGTGCGGAACACCAGGAACGGCCTGCCCGAGATGTCGATCGCGACCCGGCTCAACGTCTCGTCCATCGGCATGTGGATGTCGGCGTAGCGGGCGATGCCGCGCTTGTCGCCGAGCGCCTTCGCGAAGGCCTGGCCGAGCGCGATGCCGCAATCCTCCACCGTGTGGTGCTGGTCGACGTGCAGGTCGCCGGTCACCCGCGCCTCGACGTCGAACAGGCCGTGCCGGGCGAACAGCTCGAGCATGTGGTCGAGGAAGCCGACCCCGGTGGCGATCCCGGCCTTGCCGGTGCCGTCGAGGTCGATCGAGACCGACACGTCGGTCTCCGCCGTCTTCCGGCTGATGCTGGCGCTGCGCATGGTCTTCGTGAGTGTTCGTTCGCCGGGCCGACGCGGCCGGCTTTCGTGCCTTCTAGTGCGGAAGCCGTCGCCGGGGGAAGGGCTCGGCTCAATCCTTGAGCACGCGCCCCGCCACCGCGTCGAGCTTGGCCAGCAGGTCCGGGTCGCGGTGGGACGGCGCCGTCATGATCGCGCCGTCGAGCGCCCGGTGCGAGCCGGCCGGGCAATCCTCGCGGGTCGCGGGCAGGTCGCGGGCGAGCCGCGCCACGAGGCGGGCGGCCTTGTCGGCGTTGGCCCGCGCCACCGCGACGACCGAGGCCACGTCGACCGCGTCGTGGCCCGGATGCCAGCAGTCGAAGTCGGTGACCATCGCGATGGTGGCGTAGGTGATCTCGGCCTCGCGGGCGAGCTTGGCCTCGGGCATGTTGGTCATGCCGATCACGTCGAACCCTTGCGCCTTGTAGCTCTTCGATTCGGCGAGCGAGGAGAATTGCGGCCCCTCCATGCAGACGTAGGTGCCGCCGCGATGCACGGCGATCCCCTCCGCCTCCGCCGCGTTCGCGATGCGCTTCTGCAGGTTCGGGCCGACCGGGTGGGCGAGCGAGACGTGGGCGACGCAGCCGTTCCCGAAGAACGAGGACGCGCGCCCCACCGTCCGGTCGACGAACTGGTCGACGAGCACGAACAGGCCCGGATGCAGCTCGTTGCGGAACGAGCCGCAGGCCGACAGCGCGACGAGGTCGGTGACGCCGGCCCGCTTCAGCGCGTCGATGTTGGCGCGGTAGTCGATGCCGGACGGGGAGAGGCGGTGCCCGCGGCCGTGGCGGGCCAGGAACACCACCTTGGTGTCCCCGATGCGCCCGATCCGCAGAGCGTCGGACGGCTCGCCCCAGGGCGACGCCACCCGCTCCTCGCGCACGTCCTCGAGCCCCGGCAGGTCGTAGACCCCCGACCCGCCCATCACACCGAGCACCGCTGCCGTCATGTCGATCGTCCGTTGTCGAAGGTGGCGCGTAGGAGCCGCTGCGGGGCTCCCTCTCCATGGGAAGAGGGGTGGGGTGAGGGGCGTGACCTCTCCGGACGGCGCACACCCCTCATCCTGTCCTCCTTCCCCCGGGGGAAGGGACCCGCGCAGGTCTCGGCGAGGTCGAGATCTCCGCGTCCCGCTATCACGAACTGCGCGCGCGGCAAAAACGCGAACGGGCCCCGCGAGGGGCCCGTTCGGTCGTCCGTGGATCGATCGGGCGGTCAACCCGCCTTGTGCAGCTCGGGCTGGAGGCCGTGGACCTCGCCGCCGACGTCGGCCCAGACCCGCTTCTTGACGTAGTACAGCAGCCCCGAGAGCAGGATCAGGAACAGGATCACCCGGAAGCCGAGCGCCTTGCGCGCCATCATGTGCGGCTCGGCGGCCCAGGCCATGAAGGCCGCCACGTCGCGGGTGTACTGGTCGACCGTCTCCGGCACGACCGGCTGGCCGGCCTCGTTCTTCGGGTAGGTCACCTGGCCGTCGCTGATCGGGTTCGGCATCGCGATCAGGTGGCCGGGATAGTACTTGTTGTAGTGCACGCCGTCCGGCACGTCGGTGCCCTTCGGGGGCTCCTCGTAGCCGTTCAGCACCGCGTGGATGTAGTCCACGCCCTGCTCGGAATAGCCGACGAAGGGCAGCGCGTCGGTGATGAACCACGGGAAGCCGCGCTCGAAGGTGCGGGCCTTGGCCAGCACCGAGAAGTCCGGCGGCGCCTTGCCGCCGTTGGCCGCCGCCGCCGCCTGGTCGTTCGGGAAGGGCGGCGGGAACTTGTCGGCCGGGCGGCCGGGCCGCTCGAACATCTCGCCGGCGTCGTTCGGGCCGTCCTTGACCTGGTAGGTCGCGGCGAGCGCCTTGACTTGGCTCTCCGAGAAGTCGGGACCGCCCTCCTCCGCGAGGTTGCGGAAGTCCACGAGCTTCATCGAGTGGCAGGCGGAGCAGACCTCCTTGTAGACCTGGAACCCGCGCTGGAGCTGCGCCTGGTCGAAGCGGCCGAACACGCCGGCGTAGCTCCACTGGAGGCGGGGCGGCTGGTTGCCGCCATGCGCGTCCTCGGCGGAGGCCGCCGAGGAGCCCAGCGGGGCGCCGAGGGAGAGCGCCAGCAGGGAGGCGGCGAGAAGGCTCGAGAGTTTCATCGTCGGTTCCGGTCCTGCCCTCAGCCCTTGGTCGTCGGCGCCGCGGCGGCGCCCGCCGGCAGCCCGGACCCGCTCACCTGCTTGCCCGGCCCGGTCACGCTCTCCAGGATCGACCCGGGCAGCGCCTTCGGCGTCTCGATCAGGCCGACGATCGGCATCACGAGGAGGAAGTGGGCGAAGTAGTAGAAGGTGCAGATCTGCGAGGCGATGACGTAGCCGCCTTCCGGCGGCTTGGCGCCGAGCCAGCCGAGGATGACCGTGACCGCCAGGAACAGCCAGAAGAACTGGCGGTAGATCGGCCGGTAGTTGCACGAGCGCACCCGCGAGGTGTCGAGCCACGGCGCAAGCGCGAGGATCAGCACCGCCGAGAACATCAGGATCACGCCGCCGAGCTTCGACGGCACCGCGCGCAGGATCGCGTAGAACGGCAGGAAGTACCATTCGGGCACGATGTGGGCCGGGGTCACGGCGGGGTTGGCCGGGACGTAGTTGTCGGCGTGGCCGAGATAGTTCGGCTGGTAGAAGATGAACCACGCGAACAGGATCATGAACACCACGGTGGCGAACACATCCTTGATCGTGGCGTAGGGGGTGAAGGGCACCGCGTCCTTCGAGGACTTGATCGGGATGCCGGTCGGGTTGTTCTGGCCGGTGACGTGCAGCGCCCAGACGTGGAGCACCACGACGCCGGCGATCATCCACGGCAGCAGGTAGTGCAGCGAGAAGAAGCGGTTGATCGTCGGGTTGCCGACCGAGTATCCGCCCCAGAGCAGGCTCTGGATGGTGTCGCCGACCACGGGGATCGCGGCGAGGATGTTGGTGATGACGGTCGCGCCCCAGAAGCTCATCTGGCCCCAGGGCAGGGTGTAGCCGAGGAAGGCGGTCGCCATCATCAGGAGGTAGATGATCACGCCGAGGATGTAGAGCACCTCGCGCGGGGCCTTGTACGACCCGTAATACAGCGCCCGGAAGATGTGCACGTAGACCGCGACGAAGAACATCGACGCGCCGTTGGCGTGGGCGTAGCGCAGCAGCCAGCCGTAGTTCACGTCGCGCATGATGTGCTCGACGGAGTTGAACGCCTGGGTCGCCGAGGGCTCGTAGTGCATCGCGAGCCAGACGCCGGTGACGATCTGGATGCCGAGGAAGGCGATCAGGATCGCGCCGAAGGTCCAGAAGTAG
Organism: Methylobacterium sp. E-016; assembly: GCF_022829745.1. Taxonomy (NCBI): domain Bacteria; kingdom Pseudomonadati; phylum Pseudomonadota; class Alphaproteobacteria; order Hyphomicrobiales; family Methylobacteriaceae; genus Methylobacterium; species Methylobacterium sp. E-016. Next base: position 113,664 of record NZ_JAKSYF010000062.1, on the reverse strand, counting down.
TTCAGGTTGCGCGGCACCGGGAAGGCGACGAACGACGAGTGCACCAGCCCGACGATCGGCAGGCGGGCCTCGAACCACTTCGCGAGGCGGCTCTTGGGGACGTAGGCGTTGGCGTGAGCGCTCATGGGCGGTCCCTCGTGTCTCAGGCCGCGGCCTTGGCTTCCTCGCCGATGCGGATCTTCGCGTCGGTCTGGAAGGAATAGGGCGGGATCGGAAGGTTGATCGGGGCGGGGCCGCGGCGGACGCGGCCGACCGCGTCGAACTGCGAGCCGTGGCAGGGGCAGGCCCAGCCCTCGAAGTTGCCCTGGTGGCCGATCGGCACGCAGCCGAGATGGGTGCAGTTGCCGTAGACCACGAGCCACTGGTCGTGGCCCTTCTTCACCCGCGTGCCGAAGGGAGCCGGATCGGAGAGCTGGCTCTCCGGGATCGCCTTCATGTCCGTCACCTCCTTCTCGGTGAGCTTGCGGACGAAGATCAGCTTGCCGCGCCAGAACACGTTGATGATCTGGCCGTCGGTGATCGGGGCGAGGTCGACGTCGATCGGCGCGCCGGCGGCGATGGTGGCGGCGTCCGGCGCCATCGAGGCGACGAAGGGCCAGGCGACGGCGCCGACGCCGACGGCGGCGCCCGCGCCGGTGGCCAGGTACAGGAAGTCGCGGCGGGTTCCGTCCGGGGCGGCGGTGCCGGTGGACGCGGCGGCGGAGGTGTTCGCCAAGGTCGTCAATCTCCCAGTGTGCCGTCGCCCGATCTCGTGGCGTCGGGCAGGTCGGCGGAGCGCTCCCGGGCGGATGGGAATCCGATCTCGCCCGCCGCGTCGGACCGCCCGTGCGGAGCGGACCAGAGCATCATCGTTCTAATCTGTGCAATGCGACCGCACGTCGCCCGAAGTCAAGCCAAGCTGTGCCGGAGGACGACACGGATCGGGTTTCCTATCGCGCGGGCGGCCCGGCGGGCCCGGGCCTGCGGTCCCGAAGCGCGATCAGGCGGCGCCAGCGGGCGGTGAGCAGGATCGCGACGACGAACAGGCCGGCGCAGAAACCGAGCCAGATCCCGTAGCCCTGCAGCCCCGCCCCCCAGGCGAGCGCCGCGCCGGCGGGTACGCCGATGCCCCAGTAGCCGCCGACGGCGATCAGCATCGGCACCTTCGTATCTTGCAGGCCGCGCAGCATCCCGAGGGCGACGGACTGGACCCCGTCGGCCACCGCGAACAGGGCGGCGAAGCCGAGGAAGCCGACCGCGTAGGGCATCACCGCGGCGTTGGCGGGTGCCTCGACGTCGAGGAACAGCCCGATCAGCAGGCGCGGCGCGCCGAGCTGGAGGCTGGCGCAGGCCGTCATGAAGCCGAAGCCGAGCGCCAGCGCGACGCGGCCGGCGAGCCGCACGCCCTGCGGGTCGTGCGCGCCGTGCCGCAGGCCGACGCGCACGGTGGCGCCCTGCGCGACCCCGTTCGGGACCATGAAGCAGAGCGCCGCGATCTGGATCGCCACCGCGTGCGCGGCGAGCTGGGCCGCGCCGAACAGCCCCATGCCGAGCACCGCCGCCTCGAACAGGCCGGCTTCCGCGAGCCCCGTCCCCGCCATCGGCAGGCCGAGGCGGAACAGGGCCGAGAGGCGCTTCGCATCGAAGCGCCAGACCCGGTGCAGCAGCCGGTACCGGCGCAGGCCGCGGTCGCGCAGGATCACCGCGACGAGCACGAGGAGGGTGAAGAACGCGGCGCAGGTGGTGGCGATGCCGACCCCGACCAGCCCCATGCCGAGGCGTCCGGGGCCCTCGAAGGCGAGCCAGACCCCGAGGCCGATATTGACCGGCAGCGCTATCAGGCTGGCGGCGAGCGGCCAGCTCGGGCGCTCCAGCGCCGCGAAGGTGCCGCGCAGCACCATGAACAGCAGGGCCGGCCACATCGCCCATTGCAGCGCGCGCATGTAGCGGCCGGCATCCTCGGCCAGCGCCGGCGGCTCGCGGATCGCTTCCAGCAGCGCCCGCGTGTGCCACAGCCCGAGCATCAGCGGGATCGCGACGAGGGTCGCGGCCCAGAACCCGGCCCGCACGAGGCGGCGCACGGCGTCCGAATCGGTGCGGTCGCGCCCGAGCGCCTCCGCGATCAGGGGCGCCACCGCCGAGGTCAGGCCGATGCCGCAGATGAACAGGATGAAGTACAGGCTGGTGGCCAGCGTCGCCGCCGCGAGCTCGGGCGCGCCCAGGCGGCCGAGCATCACCGTGTCGGCGGTGATCAGCCCGTGCTGGGCGAGGTTGGTGAGGACGAGGGGCGCGGCGAGCGCGAGGGTCGCGCGCAGCTCCGCGATCCACGCTCGCCGGACGGGAGGCCGCCCCTCCCCGGCCGAGGCCGCGAGGCCGAATGCCGGCATGTCTTGGTCTTTCGATAATTTGGCCGGCGCGGCCGCCCATTTGAATGAAGAGAGGTCCTATGCCCTCCCCGTCATTCCGGGCTCTAGTTCCGCGCGTTCTACCCCGGCAACGCGTCGGAAATCCGACGGGGCTCGGGTTTGGGCGCCCGGTCGGGCAGGAAGCCGCCGGACTGGCGCTCCCACAATCGGGCGTAGAGGCCGCCGCGGCCGATCAGCTCGGCATGCGTCCCCTCCTCGACGATGCGGCCCTCGTCGATGACCACGAGGCGGTCGAGCGCCGCGATGGTCGAGAGCCGGTGGGCGATGGCGAGCACGGTCTTGCCCTGCATCAGGGTGTCGAGGCTCTCCTGGATCGCCGCCTCGACCTCCGAATCCAGCGCCGAGGTCGCCTCGTCGAGGATCAGCACCGGGGCGTCCTTGAGGATCACCCGGGCGATGGCGATGCGCTGGCGCTGGCCGCCCGAGAGCTTCACCCCGCGCTCGCCGACCTGGGCGTCGTAGCCGCGCCGCCCCTTGTGGTCGACGAGGTCGTGGATGAAGGCGTCGGCATGGGCGAGCTCGGCGGCGCGGGCGACCGCGTCCATGGTCGCGTCGGGGCGGCCGTAGGCGATGTTGTCGCGGATCGAGCGGTGCAGCAGCGAGGTGTCCTGGCTGACCATGGCGATGGCGCCCCGCAGCGAATCCTGCGTGACGCGCGCGATGTCCTGGCCGTCGACGGTGATGCGGCCGCTCTCGACGTCGTGCAGGCGCAGCAGCAGCGAGGTGATCGTGGTCTTGCCCGCGCCGCTGACGCCGACGAGCCCGACCTTCTCGCCGGCCCGGATGTGCAGCGACAGGTTCTCGATCACATTGGCGTCGCCGCGGCCGTAATGGAAGCCGACGTTCTCGAAGCGGATGTCCCCGCCCGCGACCTTCAGCACGGCGGCGTCGGGCGCGTCGACGAGCCCGTGCGGACGGCTGATCGTCTGCATGCTCTCCTGGATCACGCCGACGTTCTCGAACACGCCGCGCACGGTCTGCATCACCCAGCCCGACATCGCGAGCAGGCGCAGCACCAGCGCGAGGCCGGCGGCGGCCTCGCCCGTGGTCATGCCGCCGCGCTGCCACAGCATCAGGCACAGGGCGCCGGTGGCGAGCAGCAGGGCGCTGTTGAGGATGCCGAGCAGGGTCGTCGTCAGCGTCACCAGCCGGAACTGGTGCAGGTAGGTCCGGGTGTTGCTGTCGATCGCCTCGCGCACGGCCGCGCGCTCCTCGCGGTCGCGGGCGAAGAGCTTGACGGTGAGGATGTTGGTGTAGCTGTCGACCACCCGCCCGACCAGCGCCGAGCGGGTCTCGGCGGTGCGGTGCGACCGCTCGCGCGCCCGCGGCACGAACCACGCCGTCAGCCCGGCATAGGCCGCGATCCAGGCCACCACCGGCAAGGCCAGCCACACCGAGATCGACGAGAACAGGCCGACCGCGGTGATCGCGTAGATCGCCACGTAGAGCAGGGTGTCGATGAACACGACCGCGATCTCGCGCACCGCCGGGCCGACCTGGACGATGCGGTTGGCAAGGCGGCCGGCGAAGTCGCCCTGGAAGTACGAGAGCGAGTGGCCGAGCGTGTAGAGGTGGGTGCGCCAGCGGACCTGGTTGGTGGTCTGCGGCACGATGAGCTGGTTCGAGGCGACCTCGTGCAGCCAGATCGTGGTCGGCCGCACCACCACGAGGAACAGCGCGGCGAGCGCCAGCGCGAGCCCATGATCCTGCAGCAGCGTCGTCCGGTCGGCGCCGTTCATCAGGTCGATGAACCAGCGCATCAGCAGGTAGAGCGAGGCCTCGACCGTGCCCGCCACCACCGCGATGACGAACAGGGCGGCGAGCGCGGCCCGCATCGGGCGCAGGTAGAACGCGGCGAAGCCGAGCACGGTCTTGGGGGGCATCCGCTCCGCGTCGAAGGGCGCGAACGGGTCGATGCGGCGCTCGAGCCAATCGAGGAACATGGTGTCACGGTGCTTTGCGTCGGGGAGGCGTGACCCTCATGTAAGCCCGCGGTCGTCCCGGCCAAGCGGGGAGCGATGCCGCAGCGCGTCGGGGCTGCCATGCGTCGGCACGGATCGGCCGTGCCGGCGTGGATTGGTCGGCGGCGCCGAAGCGGATATCCCCGGAGCATGCTCCGCCTCGCGCTCTACCAGCCCGACATCCCCCAGAACACCGGCACGCTGCTGCGCATGGCGGCCTGCCTCGGGCTCTCCGTCGAGATCGTCGAGCCGGCGGGCTTCGACGTGTCCGACCGTCACCTGCGCCGCTCGGGGCTCGACTATCTCGACCACGTCGCGATCACCCGGCACCGTTCCTGGGCGGCGTTCTCGGAATGGCGCCTCCAGGCAGGAATCCGCCTGGTGCTCGCCACCACCGCGGGCGCCCTGCCCTACACGGGCTTCGCCTTCCGCGACGGCGACTGCATCCTGATGGGCCGCGAATCGGCCGGCGTGCCCGAGGCGGTCCACGCCGCGGCCGACGCGCGGGTGGTGGTGCCGATCCGCGCCGGAATGCGCTCGCTCAACGTCGCGGTCGCGGCGGCGATGATCTGCGGCGAGGCGATCCGGCAGGGGGCCGGGCCGACGGCCTGAGCCGCCCGGCCCGCGCGCGCCCGACGGTGTCGCCGGGCGCCTCGCGCCGGTTCGCCGCCGTGGGCGGTGGCTCGCGCCTGCGCGATCGGCGTCACGCCGGCGCGCGGGCCGCGAAGACCTCCTTGGCGGCGAACAGGCCGTTGAGGGCGGCCGGGAAGCCGGCATAGACCGCCATCTGCATGATCACCTCGGTGATCTCGTCGCGGGACAGGCCGACGTTCAGGCCCGCCTCGATGTGCACCTTAAGCTGCGGCGCGGCGTTGCCCATCGCCGTCAGCGCCGCGATCGTGGCGATCTCCCGCGATCGCAGGTCGAGGCCGGGGCGGCTGTAGATGTCGCCGAACGGGAACTCGATCAGGTAGCGGGCGAAATCCGGGGCGATGCCGGACAGCGCCGCGATCACGTGCTCCCCGGCCTGCCCGTCGATCTCAGCGAGCGCGCGGGCGCCCCGCGCGTAGCGGCTTTCCGGGGTCGGGCTCTGGTCGGTCGTCATCGTGCATCCCTTCGGTCGAGCAGGCATAGCCGGCGATTTTCGTGTCGAGGGCGGCCAGGGCGTCCTGCAACGCGGCGACGTGCGTGCGGACCTGCGCGCGATGCCGTTCGAGCAGCAGGCGCCGTTCCGGAGCCGTCGCCGGTCCGGCGCGCCGCAGGGCCGCATAATGCAGCATCGTCCGGATCGGCATGCCGGTGGTCTTGAGACGGTCGAGGAAGCCGATCCAGGCCAGGATCGACCCGTCGTAGTCCCGGTGCCCCGCGGCGTCCCGCTCGACGAACGGCAGCAGCCCGATCCGCTCGTCGTAGCGGAGGGTGTGGGCCGTCAGGCCCGAGCGTTTGGCGAGTTCGCCGATCCGCATGCACCGCTTGCCTCTCGGCCCTTTGACCCTTTGGGCCCTCGCCACGATGCCATCGAGGCTACGGCTTCGAGCGCGCTCGAAGTCAAGCGCGGGTCGAAGCCCGGTTTCGCGATGCGTGAATTGACGCCGCCGGGGCGGAGTGGGACATCCCGTCCATGACGATGCCGGACACCGAGACAGCCCGCCCCCGCCTGCCCGAGGCCGACGTCACGGCGCTCAAGGCCGAGGCGACCGCGTGGTTCACGACGCTGCGCGACCGCATCGTCGGCGCGCTCGAGACCTTGGAGGCCGAGGCCGAGGGGCCGTTCCATCCGGACGCACCCGCTGCGGCTGGGCACTTCGAAAAAACCCCCTGGGAGCGGACCGACCACACCGGCCGGCCCGGTGGCGGCGGCACCATGGCGATGCTGCACGGCCGGGTGTTCGAGAAGGCCGGCGTCCACGTCTCGGCGGTGCACGGCGAGTTCGCGCCGGAGTTCCGCGCCCAGATGCCGGGCGCTGCGGAGGATCCGCGCTTCTTCGCCACCGGCATCTCGCTGATCGCGCATCCGTGGAACCCGAACGTGCCGACGGTCCACATGAACACCCGCTTCGTGGTAACGACGAAGACGTGGTTCGGCGGCGGGGCCGACCTCACCCCGGTGCTCGAGCGCCGGCGGACGCAGGACGACCCCGACACGCAGCACTTCCACGCCTGCCTCAAGGCAGCCTGCGACGCCCACGCCCCGGCGGCGAACTACGACAAGTACAAGCAGTGGTGCGAGGAATACTTCTACCTGCCGCACCGCAAGGAGCCCCGCGGCGTCGGCGGGATCTTCTACGACTACCACTGGACCGGCGACCCGCAGGCCGACCTCGCCTACACCCGCGACGTCGGCGGCGCCTTCCTCGCGGCCTATCCCGAGATCGTCCGGCGCAACGTCGCGACGCCCTGGACCGAGGCCGACCGGCTGGAGCAGCAGGTGCGGCGCGGGCGCTACGTCGAGTTCAACCTGCTCCACGACCGCGGCACGATCTTCGGCCTGAAGACCGGCGGCAACGTCGCCTCGATCCTGTCGTCGCTGCCGCCGACCGTGCGCTGGCCGTGAGCGAGGGCCTCCCCAAAAGCTTCGCCCCGCAGCAGGACGCGGCGCTGAAGGCCATCGCCGCCTGGCGCAAGGACAAGGGCGCCGCCCAGGTGTTCCGGCTGTTCGGCTACGCCGGCACCGGCAAGACCACGCTGGCCCGCCGCATCGCCGACGACGTCGACGGCTCGGTGGTGTTCGGCGCCTTCACCGGCAAGGCGGCCTCGGTGATGCGCCAGAAGGGCTGCCAGGACGCCGCGACGATCCACTCGCTGATCTACCGCACCAAGGAGACGGAAGAGGGCGGCCCCGCCTTCTCGCTGAACCGCGCCGGGCCGGCGGCCAAGGCCGACCTCATCGTCATCGACGAGTGCTCGATGGTCGATTCCGACCTCGGCCACGACCTGCTGTCGTTCGACAAGCCGGTGCTGGTGCTCGGCGACCCGGCGCAGCTGCCGCCGGTGCGCGGCGGTGGCTTCTTCACCGAGGCCGAGCCCGACGTGATGCTGACCGAGGTCCACCGCCAGGCCAAGGACGACCCGATCGTGCGCATGGCGATGACGGTGCGCGAGGGCGGCCGGCTCGCGCTCGGCGAGTACGGCGCCAGCCGCGTGGTCTCGCGCCGCGCCATCGACCCGACCCAGGTGCTCGACTGCGACCAGGTGCTGGTGGGCATGAACAAGACCCGCCGTCTCTACAACGGGCGGCTGCGGGAGCTGGCCGGCCACGTCGACCCGATGCCGGCGGTGGGCGAGAAGCTGGTCTGCCTGCGCAACGACCGCACCAAGGGCCTGCTCAACGGCTCGACCTGGACCGTGCAGGCCCTGCGCGCACCGCCCCGCCCCGACACGATCCGCCTCGACGTGGTGCCGGAGGACGACGCCGGCACGCGCAAGCGCGCCATCGACATCAAGGTTTTACGCGCCGTTATTTCCGGGTCGGAGGAGGAGATCCCGGCCTTCCTGCGCCGGGAGACCGACGAGTTCACCTACGGCTACGCCCTCACCGTCCACAAGGCGCAGGGCTCGCAGTGGGACAAGGTGGTGCTGTTCGACGAATCGTTCGCCTTCCGCGAGCACCGGGCGCGGTGGCTCTACACCGGCCTGACCCGCGCGGCGCAGGCGATCACGGTGGTGGTGTAGGACCGGCTCTTCCCTTCCCCGACGGATCTCGTGCTCGCCCGAGATCCGCACCCCGTGTGCCCAAGTCGGGCAGGCCCGACTTGGGTGCGGGGGGAGGGCTTGCAGTCTCAGAGCTTCGTCCCGAAGATCTCCGCCACCTGCGGGATGTCCTTGTCGCCGCGGCCGCACAGGTTCATCACCATGAGATGGTCGGCCGGCTTCTTCGGGGCCATCTCCAGCACCTTGGCGAGGGCGTGGGCCGGCTCCAGCGCCGGGATGATGCCCTCGAGCATCGAGCACAGCTTGAACGCGCCGAGCGCCTCTTGGTCGGTGGCCGAGAGGTAGGTGACGCGGCCGGCCTCGTGCAGCCAGGCGTGCTCGGGGCCGATGCCGGGATAGTCGAGGCCGGCCGAGATCGAGTGCGCGTCCGCGATCTGCCCGTCGTCGTCCATCAGCAGGTAGGTGCGGTTGCCGTGCAGCACCCCCGGCCGTCCGCCCGAGAGCGAGGCCGCGTGCAGGCCCGACGAGACGCCGTGGCCGGCGGCCTCGACGCCGAAGATCTCCACGTCGCGGTCGTCGAGGAAGGGGTGGAACAGCCCCATCGCGTTGGAGCCGCCGCCGATGCAGGCCACGAGCGAATCGGGCAGCCGCCCCTCGGCCTCCAGCATCTGCTCCTTGGTCTCGCGGCCGATGATCGACTGGAAGTCGCGCACCATCGCCGGATAGGGGTGCGGGCCGGCGACCGTGCCGATGCAGTAGAACGTGTCGGCGACGTTGGTGACCCAGTCGCGCAGGGCCTCGTTCATCGCGTCCTTCAGGGTCTTGGTGCCGGACTCGACCGGGATCACCTCGGCGCCGAGCATCTTCATCCGGAAGACGTTCGGGGCTTGGCGCGCCACGTCGACGGCGCCCATGTAGACCACGCAGGTCAGGCCGAACCGGGCGCAGAGGGTCGCGGTGGCGACGCCGTGCTGGCCGGCGCCGGTCTCGGCGATGATCCGCTTCTTGCCCATCCGGCGGGCGAGCAGGATCTGCCCGAGGACGTTGTTCACCTTGTGCGAGCCGGTGTGGTTCAGCTCGTCGCGCTTGAAGTAGATCTTCGCGCCGCCGCAATGCTCGGTCAGCCGCTCCGCGAAGTAGAGCGGGCTCGGCCGGCCGACGTAGTGCTTGAGGTAGCCGTCCATCTCGGCCTGGAACCCCGGGTCGGCCTTGGCCGCGGCGTAGGCCTCTTCCAGGGAGAGGATCAGCGGCATCAGCGTCTCGGCGACGAAGCGGCCGCCGAAGATGCCGAACCGGCCGCGCTCGTCGGGGCCGGTGCGGAACGAGTTCGGAGGGGGAGAGAGGGTCACGGATCGCGTCCTTGTTCGCGAGGGTGGGGTCGCGACGCGGTGATCGCGAAGGGCGGTCCGGGTGCGTGGCGCACCGGGCGCGCCGGGTCGGGTCCGGTTTGCGGTAGGATCGCCCCGCGGGTCAACACGCGCCCGCGCATGGCGGCCGGGGCCGACCGTCGCGGCGGGACGAAAAAGGGCCGGGCGTCGCCGCCCGGCCCTCGTCGTCCGATCCCGTCCGTGCCGGGCTATTGCGGCTTGTCGGCGGGGACGCCCTGCTCGCTGCCGTTCGCCTTGAGATCCTGGGCCTTCTGCTCCGCCGCGGGGTCGGCCTTGGCCGGCGCCTCGGTGGTCGCGGGCGCCGGCGGCGCGGTCGGCGCAGGCGCCGTGTCGGCGGCGGGCGACGGCCCGCTGCTCTCGGGCGCCGACTTCTGCTCGACCGCGTTGCGGTTCTCGGAGCCGGCGCCGGCGGGCGCGCCCGGCGGCTTCTCGGTCACCGGCTTGGCGCCCTCCGCCTTGGTGTCGGCGGGCTTGGCCGGGCTGTCCTTGCCCTCGGAGGCCTTGCCGGCCGCCGGCTTCTCGGAGGTCGGCTTGTCCGCCGGCTTGGCTTCGGCGGGGTTGGCTTCGGCGGGCTTGTCGTCGGCCGGCTTGTCGGCGGGCTTGGCATCGGCCGGCTTGGCATCGGCCGCCTTCTCGACCGCCGGCAGCGGCTTGGGGCTGTCCGACAGGGTGTGGAGGTAGGCGATGATGTTGGCGCGCTCCTGAGGCGAGCTGATGCCGGCGAACGCCATCTTGGTGCCCTTCACGTAGGCCTTGGGGCTCGTGAGGAACTCGTCGAGGTCGGCGTAGGTCCAGGTGCCGCCCTTCTCCTTCATGCCGGCCGAGTAGTCGAAGCCCTCGTGGCTGCCCTTCTTGCGCTCGACCACCTCCCACAGGTCGGGGCCGACCTTGTTCGGGCCGCCCTTCTCGAAGCTGTGGCAGGCCTGGCACGCCTTGGTGCCGCCCTGGCCCTTCTCGACGTTGGCGGAGGCCAGCCGCACGGCGATCGGCTCGACCTTGGCGGCCTCGGGCGCCGCGGCGCTCTCCTCCTTGGCCTCGGGCAGGTCGTAGCCGGCCTTGCCCGCGGGCTTGGGATGGTAGATCAGCTCGGCGACGAAGCCCGATCCGGCCACCAACAGCAGGGCGCCGAGCACTGCACCGGCCACCTTGTTCAGCTCGAACGAGTCCATGCTTTCTTCAACTCCTGTCGCGCTGCGCGGCGGGCGAATCCGCGCCCGGCCTGCCGGCGCCGGACTTTGGAAGATTTCGAGGGTGCTTAGCCGCTCGAAGCCGACCTTGACAATGGCGGAATGGGTGACAGTCGGCACACGATTGGTCGCACGCCGCCGCCCGCCTCGACGCGCCCGGGCGGCGCGAGTGCCCGCGCCGCGCGCCCGAGGCCCGGCGCACGGCTTCGATGACAAGCCGGCGGGCGCCTGTTAAGCACCGGCCCGCGGCCCGGCCGCCGTCCCGCAGATCGCCCGTCGATGTCCGATCCCCTCGTCCTGATCCCCGCCCGCCTCGCGGCGACGCGGCTGCCGAACAAGCCCCTGGCGCTGATCGCCGGCGAGGCGATGATCGTGCATGTCTGGCGCCGCGCGGTCGAGGCCGGGATCGGGCCGGTGGTCGTCGCCACCGACACCGCCGAGATCGCCGCCGCGGTCGAGGCGGTGGGCGGCGTCGCGGTGATGACGCGGGCCGATCACCCGTCGGGCTCCGACCGCCTCGCCGAGGCCCTGGAGATCGTCGACCCGCAGGGCAACCACGACGTCGTCGTCAACGTGCAGGGCGACCTGCCGACGATCGATCCGCGGGCGATCGGGGCGGCGGTGGCGCTGCTCGCCGACCGCGCGGTCGACATCGCCACGCTGTGCGCGCCGATCGTCGACCCGGCGGAGGCCGAGAACCCGAACGTGGTCAAGCTCGTCGGCCACACGGTCGGGCCGGAGCGCCTGCGCGCGCTCTACTTCACCCGCGCCCGCGCCCCCTGGGGCGATGGGCCGCTGTTCCACCATATCGGCCTCTACGCCTATCGCCGCCGGGCGCTGGCGCGCTTCATGGCGCTGCCGCCGGGCGAGCTCGAGACCCGCGAGAAGCTGGAGCAGCTCCGCGCGCTGGAGGCCGGGATGCGCATCGACGCCGCGATCGTCGACGACCTGCCGCTCGGCGTCGACACCCCCGCCGACCTGGAGCGCGCCCGCGCGCTGCTCGGCGCCCGCCGCCTCAACTGACCGTTGCGATGACCGATCCGAAGACCATCAGCTACCAGGGCGAGCCCGGCGCCAACTCGCACATCATCTGCGCGGAGGCCTACCCGGACTGGACCGCCCTGCCCTGCCCCACCTTCGAGGACGCCTTCGCGGCGGTCACCGAGGGCCGTGCGCAGGCGGCGATGATCCCGATCGAGAACTCGATCGCCGGCCGCGTCGCCGACATCCACCACCTGATCCCGACCTCGGCCCTGCACATCGTCGCCGAGCACTTCCTGCCGATCCACTTCCAGCTCATGGTGCTGCCGGGCACGCGGATCGAGGACCTGCGCTCGGTCCACACCCACGTCCACGCGCTCGGCCAGTGCCGTCGCATCATCCGGCGGCTCGGCCTCAAGGCGGTGGTGGCCGGCGACACCGCGGGCGCCGCCCGCGAGGTGATGGAGGCGGGCGATCCTTCCCGCGCGGCGCTGGCGCCGGCTCTGGCGGCGGAGGTCTACGGCCTCGACATCCTCGCCCGCGACGTCGAGGACGAGGCCCACAACACGACGCGCTTCGTGGTGTTCCGCCCCGAGGCCCTGCCGGTGGCGGCGGGCGACCGCCCGATGGTGACGAGCTTCGTCTTCCGGGTGCGCAACATCCCGGCCGCGCTCTACAAGGCGCTCGGCGGCTTCGCGACCAACGGCGTCAACATGTCGAAGCTCGAGAGCTACATGGTCGACGGCGAGTTCACCGCGACGCAGTTCTACGCCGAGGTCGACGGCCATCCCGAGGAGCCGGGCCTCGCCCGCGCGCTGGCCGAGCTCGCCTACTTCTCGCGCGAGCTGCGGATCGTCGGGACCTACCCGGCCCACCCGTTCCGCGACGCGGCGCGGCCGGCGGCGGAGTAGCTCACTCCCGCCCGATCACCCGGTCGACCACCACGTCGGACCAGAAGCCCGGCCGGAAGCCGCGCTTGAGCGCCTCCGGGTCGTAGACGGTCTCGACCCAGGTCAGGAAGTCGAGCCCCTGCCCTGCGCCCTCGAGGGCGTAGCGGGCGAAGAACGCATCCAGGATCCCGGTCTTGGCGAAGCGGAAATGGCCGTAGCGGGCCGAGAGCTGGCGCGCGGCCTCCGCCACCGGGCGGTCCTCGTGCAGGATCAGGTAGAGGGCGGCGCCCAGGCCCGCCCGGTCGGCGCCCGACTTGCAGTGCATCACCGCCGGGTATTCGAGGTCGGCGAAGAAGTCGCGCGCGGCCAGGATCGTCTCGCGGGAGGGCGCCTCGCGCGAGCGCAGCACGAACTCGACGAGCTTGAGCCCCTGGCGCTCGCAGGCCTCGCGCTCCAGCGGCCAGGAGCCGTGCTCGCGCCCGCCGCGCAGCGAGACCACGGTGCGGACCCCCTCCGCCCGGAAGCGCGCCAGCTGGTGCGGGCCCGGCTGGGCCGAGCGCCACATCTTGCCCGTGCCGATCCGGTGGCGGTTGAGATAGGCCATCCGGAAGATGCCGTGATCGACGAACAGCATGTTCGCCCAGGCGCCGAGCCGTGCCGGCGCGCCGCTGATCGGCCGCGCGAAGCGCTCGATGCGGGCCATGCGCCGGGCGTAGCGGGTCTCGGGGCTGAGGAAGCGGTTGAACACGGGCTCTCGCGGTGGTGGCGAGGGGCAGGCTCTATCAGCGCGCCCCCGGGCCGGCAATTCGGCATCTCCCTTGCCTGTGCCGGTCGCGAAGGGCGCTTGGCTGCCTTCTGTTCGCCCCGATCGGGGGCGAACCTGACGGCCTGCCGCGGGTTGCCCCCCGCCAACCGCACGATCGAACCGAAGGGTCCGGCCATGAGCACCCGCACCACGAGCATCCGCCGGGCCCGCAACGCGGATGTCGGCGCGCTGTCGGCGGTGTTCGATGCGGCCTGGCGCGAGGCCTATCGCGGGATCATCCCGGGCGTGGCGCTGGAGCGGCTGATCGCGCAGCGCGACGGCGCGTGGTGGCGCGCCGCGCTCAAGCGCGGCCGGCCGATCGCGGTGGTCGAGACCGCCGACACGGTGGTCGGCTACGCCGGCTACGGCCGCGCCCGCAGCCGGTCGCTCGGCGTCGAGGGCGAGGTCGACGAGCTCTATCTCCGGCCGGAATACCAGGGCGTCGGCCTCGGGCGGCGCCTGTTCCTGGCGGTCCGCAACGATCTCGCCGACCACGGCCTGGCGCGGATCGGCGCCTGGACGCTGGAGGACAACGCCCGCGCCGCCGACTTCTACGCCGGCCTCGGCGGGCGACCCGGCCCGCGCGCGCTCGACCGCTTGGCCGGCGTGCCGCTGCCGAAGGTCGGCTACCTGTTCGGCTGACGGTTCTTCCCGTTCGTCGCGGCGTGCGGCGCGGCGCGGATTTGCTTCGCGCGCCAAGGGCTTTATGAGACCCGCGCAACGGGGCGAGGCCCCGATCTTCCGGGATGCGCCAGCGCCATGATCATCGACAACATCTCGATCGGCAAGAACCCGCCGCACGACGTCAACGTCATCATCGAGGTGCCGCTCGGCGGCGAACCGATCAAGTACGAGATGGACAAGGAGGCCGGCGCGCTCGTCGTCGACCGCTTCCTCTACACCCCGATGTTCTACCCGGGGAACTACGGCTTCATCCCGCACACCCTGTCCGGCGACGGCGATCCCTGCGACGTGCTGGTGGCCAACACCCGCGCCGTGGCGCCCGGCGCGATCATGAGCGCCCGCGTGGTCGGCGTGATGGTAATGGAGGACGAGGGCGGCGAGGACGAGAAGATCATCGCCGTGCCCTCGCGCCACCTCACCAAGCGCTACGACCGGATCGAGAACTACACCGACCTGCCCGAGATCACGATCCAGCAGATCCAGCACTTCTTCGAGCACTACAAGGATCTCGAGCCCGGCAAGTGGGTCAAGTTCGTGCGCTGGGGCGACAAGGCCGAGGCCCACCGCCTGATCCACGAGGCGATCGACCGCGCCAAGAAGGCCAAGGCCTGAAGGGTTTCCCCGGGCCGATCGAGGCCCGCGCCCGGCTCCCTTCCCCGCGGACGGGGAGAGAGCCGGGCGCGTCGAAGAGATGACGTGAGACGTCAGAGCGCCTCGCCGCGCAGCAGGCGCGGCTGGGCGCCGCGCGCGCCGGCGGCCTCGCCGACGAAGAAGCGCTTGAGGCCGGGCATCCGGTCGACGAGGCCGAGGCCCAGGTCGCGGGCGATCCGCAGCGGCAGGGCGTCGTTCGAGAACAGCCGGTTGAGCCCGTCGGTCGCCGCCCCCATCGCCAGCGTGTCGAATCGGCGCGCCCGCTCGTAGGCGACGAGCACGTCCGCCGCACCGGGATCGAGCCCGAGGCGCAGGGCGCCGGTGACCGCCTCGGCGAGGGCTGCCGCATCCGCCAGGCCGAGATTGAGGCCCTGGCCCGCGATCGGGTGGATGACGTGGGCGGCATCCCCCAGGAGCGCGAGGCGTTCGGCGCGGAAGCGCCGGGCGATGCCGAAGGCGAGCGGATGGGCGCTCGGGCCCTGCTCCAGGGCCAGCCGCCCGAGATCGGGCGTGAACCGGCGCTCGATCTCGGCCAGCACCGCGTCGGGCTCGCCCCCGAGCAGGGCGTCGACGTCGGCGGCCCGCTCGGTCCAGACGATCGAGGAGCGGTGCCCTTGCGGCCCGTCGGCCAGCGGCAGGATCGCGAACGGCCCGCTCGGGAGGAAGTGCTCGGTCGCCCGGCCCCCGTGCGGACGCGCGTGCCGGATCGTCGCGACGATGCCCGTCTGCGGGTACGACCAGCCGACCCAGCCGATCCCGGCCGCCTCGCGCAGGCGCGAGCGCGCCCCGTCGGCGGCCACCAGCAGCGCGGCCCGGAGGGTGCGGCCGTCGGAGAGGGTGGCGCGGATCGCGTCGCCGTCGGGCACCGCGCGGGCGATCCCGACCGGGTCGAGCGCGACGCCGGCCGCCGCGCAGGCCGCGCGGAGCGCCGCCGCCAACGTCTCCGCCTCGACCATGTGGGCGAAGGGGCCGTCAGAATCGCGCGGCGTCTGCGCGAAGGTCAGGAAGACCGGGCGGACCGGGTCGGCGAGCCGGCTGTCGCTGATCGCCATCTCGGTGATCGGCGCGGCCGCCGCCCCGAGCCGGTCCCAGATCCCGAGCCGCTCCAGCATGCGCCGGCCGCCGGCCGCGATGGCGAAGGCCCGGCCGCGCTGCCGCTCGGCCGCGCGCGGAAGGCCCGGATCGCAGACCGTGACGGCGAGCGCGTCGCCGTGCGCCTGGCGCAGCGCCAGGGCCAGCGACAGGCCCGGGATGCCTGCGCCCGCGAGCAGCAGGTGGCGGCTGCCCGGGCGGGTCGTCGAACCCCTCATCGCCTCGTCCTCATCGTTCCCTCGCGCGAGGAAGTGACACCGCTTCCGCCCGCAGGCAACGCGCGGGCTCGTCCGGCGGGCGCAGGGAAGCGCGGTCGCACCGCGAGCCCGATGGCGAGGCAGGCCGCGCGGATGCTATGGCGGACGCCTCCTCGCCCCGAAAGCCCGCCGCACAGCCATGCCGACCGATCCCGTCCCGCCGACCGATTCCGGCATCGTCGCCGAGCTTCTCGCCATCCTCGACCTCGAGCGGCTGGAGACCGACCTGTTCCGCGGCGTCAGCCCGCGGAACGGCTGGAAGCGGGTGTTCGGCGGGCAGGTGGTGGGTCAGGCGCTGGTCGCCGCGACCCGGACGGTGCCGAGCGCCCGCGCGCCGCACTCGCTCCACGCCTACTTCCTGCTCGGCGGCGACCCGAGCGTCCCGATCGTCTACGAGGTCGAGCGCATCCGCGACGGGCAGAGCTTCACCACGCGCCGGGTCAAGGCGATCCAGCACGGGCGCGCAATCTTCGCGATGACCGCCTCGTACCAGGTGACGGAAGCCGGCCACGCCCACCAGGCGGCGATGCCCGACGCGCCGCCCCCGGAATCGCTGCCCGACACCAAGTCCCTGCTCGCCAGGGGCATGCCCGGCATCCCCGCGGCGGTGGCCGGCTATTTCGGCCGTCCGCGCCCGATCGAGCTGAAGCCGGTCGACCTGCGACGCTATCTCGAAGGCGGGCCGCAGGCGCCGCTGTGCAACGTCTGGCTGCGCGCGGCCTCGCAGCTCCCCGACGATCCGGCGATCCACCAGGCGGTGCTCGCCTACGCGTCCGACATGACGCTGCTAGATGCCACGCTGATCGTCCACGGGCGCTCGGTGTTCGATGCCGACATCCAGTCGGCGAGCCTCGACCACGCCCTGTGGTTCCACCGCCCGTTCCGGGCCGACGAGTGGCTGCTCTACGCCCAGGACAGCCCCAATTCCGCCGGCGCGCGGGGGTTCGCCCGCGGCCAGATCTTCGCGCGCGACGGGACGCTGGTGGCGTCGGTGGCGCAGGAGGGCCTGATTCGCCCGCGGCCGGCCTAGTTTGGCGTCAAACCGCCGGCAGGCCGCCGCACGCGCCGAATTCCTGCGCTTCTGATGAGCATTTGCCCGTTTTGTGTGCGATTACTGCTCAGCTTGAGCCCGTCCCCGCGCCAGTCCGCGACCAAAGCGTGTGCATCCGGCGGTCGCGTGAAAAGGTTCCCAAAAAGTTCGGCGCTGGCATAGTCCTTGAATGAGGGCCCGGCGATCGCGGGGTCATTCGGATCCTGCGCGACCATCCTGGACCGGAACCCCCTGCCGAGCGTCGGCTGCGGCACACGGTTCCCAACCCACGCAGGGGGCGCCAAGCATGAAGATCGTGATGGCCATCATCAAGCCGTTCAAGCTGGAGGAGGTGCGCGACGCACTGACCGGCATCGGCGTGCACGGCCTGACGGTGACCGAGGTCAAGGGCTACGGCCGCCAGAAGGGCCACACCGAGATCTACCGCGGCGCGGAATACGCCGTGAGCTTCCTGCCCAAGCTGAAGATCGAGGTCGCGGTCGCCGCCGACCTGACCAGCACGGTGATCGACGCCATCGCGGGCGCCGCCCGCACCGGCCAGATCGGCGACGGCAAGATCTTCGTCATGCCGCTGGAGAAGGCCGTCCGGATCCGCACCGGCGAGACCGACGCCGACGCGCTCTGAGCCGGCCCGCGAGGGCCGCCGCCCTCACCACCCATTTCTGCCTCGCAACAATCCTGACAGCACCGCGACCCGGGAGTCTCGTGTCCATGAAACTTCGCAACGCCCTCGCGCTCGGACTGGGAGGGGCCGCGCTCGCCCTGGTCCTCGTCGAGCCGTCCCTCGCGCAGACGCCGGTGCCGGAAGCGGCCTCGGCGCCCGCGCCCGTCGCCCTGGTGCCCAACAAGGGCGACACCTCCTGGATGCTGATCTCGTCGGCCCTCGTGCTGATGATGAGCGTGCCGGGCCTGGCGCTGTTCTACGGCGGCCTCGTGCGCACCAAGAACATGCTCTCCGTCCTGACCCAGGTCTTCGCGATCGTCTCGATCGTCTGCCTGCTGTGGGTGTTCTACGGCTACAGCCTCGCCTTCACCAACGGCGGCACCATCAACGACTTCGTCGGCGGCTTCTCGAAGGCGTTCCTGAAGTGCGTCGACCCGAACTCGACCGTCGCCACCTTCTCCAACGGCGTCGTCATCCCGGAATACGTCTACATCTGCTTCCAGATGACGTTCGCGATGATCACCCCGGCCCTCATCGTCGGCGCCTTCGCCGAGCGGATGAAGTTCTCGGCGCTCGTGGTGTTCACCATCCTCTGGGTGACGCTGATCTACTTCCCGATGGCGCACATGGTCTGGTACTGGGGCGGCCCGGACGCGGTCGGCAACGCCGCCAAGGCGCTCGCCATGGCGACCGACGACGCGGCCAAGAAGACCGCGCAGGACGCGCTCGACGCCGTCAACGCCGATGCGGGCTTCCTGTTCAAGAAGGGCGCCCTCGACTTCGCCGGCGGCACCGTCGTGCACATCAACGCGGGCATCGCCGGCTTCGTCGGCTGCCTGATGCTCGGCAAGCGCATCGGCTACGGCCGTGACCTGCTCGCCCCGCACTCGCTGACCATGACCATGATCGGCGCCTCGCTGCTCTGGGTCGGCTGGTTCGGCTTCAACGCCGGCTCCAACCTCGAGTCGAACGGCACCACGGCGCTCGCCATGATCAACACCTTCGTCGCGACCGCGGCGGCGGCGGTCTCCTGGCTGTTCGTGGAGTGGGCGATGAAGGGCAAGCCGTCGCTGCTCGGCATGGTCTCCGGCGCCATCGCCGGCCTCGTCGCCGTCACCCCGGCCTCGGGCTTCGCCGGCCCGATGGGCTCGATCGTCCTCGGCCTCGTCGCCGGCGGCGTCTGCTTCGTGATGTGCTCCACCGTGAAGAACGCGATCGGCTACGACGACTCGCTCGACGTGTTCGGCGTCCACTGCATCGGCGGCATCCTCGGCGCCCTGGCGACGGGCATCCTGGTGGATCCGAAGCTCGGCGGCGTCGGCATCCCCGACTACGCGACCAAGCCCGGCGAGATGGTTCTCGGCACCTACGACATGATGAGCCAGTTCATCATCCAGGCCGAGGCCGTCGGCCTCACCCTGCTGTGGTCGGGCATCGGCTCGGCGATCCTGTACAAGCTCGTCGACCTGACGATCGGCCTGCGCGTGACCCAGGACGAGGAGCGCGAGGGCCTCGACATCGCCGATCACGGCGAGCGCGCCTACAATTACTGATCCATCGACGTCCCCGTGACGCCGACGAAGCCCCGGTGCCCCGCACCGGGGCTTCTTTCGTGACGGCCATCCCCGAGGCGGTCGCGGGGCAGCGGTCGGGGGATCCGGTCCTTCGTCCGGAGGCGTCTCGAACCAAGCCGATGCGTGCAACGTGTCCCGAGGCTCGCGACCAAGTCCAGGATCAGTCCTCGATCGTCGAGCGATTCGCCGATGCAGTCGATCCGGCCCGGTCCGGCGGCGCTTGGTAACGATCCGTTAACGAAGACGCACGGAATTCCGGATGATCCACGCCGGATGGGCCGACTGGTTGTGGTGCGACGGCAACACATCTTGAGCTTGGGGCGGCTGCGGCCGCGATTGCCCGTTTCGTAGGCAATTGCCCGAAAGTTGTTTTTGCGGAGGGTGGGAACTTTCGGCACCTTGGCCGCAGCAAAAAACAAACGGGGCTCGGACTATGACCTTGAAGCTGTTCCTCCAGGGCGCCACGGCGTCGATCGCCACGCTGCTCTGCGTCGGACAGGTGTCGGCCGCCGACCTGTCGGCCAAGCCCGCTCCGCCCCCGGTCCCCGAGGCCTGCAAGGTCGCGATCACCTTCCCGGCCTACGGCGGCGTCATCAAGCAGAACCCGAACCCGAGCTGCTTCACCATCGGCGGCATCGGCGAGATCTACGTCGGCGGCGCGGTGACCGGCTACGCCTACACGCAGACCAACCCGTTCAACACCGCGGTCACGCCGCCCGGCGTTCCCGCCGACCGCGCCGGGCGCGTCGACTTCTCGAACCTGCAGGGCTTCATCCAGAAGGCCGACGGCCCGTTCCAGTTCTACGTCGCGGTCGGCGCCTACACGATCCCCGGCCTCGGCGCGCCGATCTACAGCGCCTTCGACCAGACCGACCTGCTCTTCACCCCGGTCTCGATCGCGTTCGGCAAGTACCAGATCAACGACGAGTGGTCGCTCCAGGGCGGCCGCATGCCGACCAACATCGGCTCGGAGCTGCCGTTCACCTTCCAGAACCTGAACATCTCCCGCGGCCTGCTGTTCAACCAGGAGAACGTGATCAACCAGGGCGTCCAGGTGAACTACGCCAGCGGCCCGTGGGCGGCCTCGCTGGCGGCGACCGACGGGTTCTTCTCGGGTGAGCTCAACTGGATCACCGGCCTGATCACCTACAAGATCGACGACGCCAACACGATCGGCATCAACGGCGGCACGCACTTCAGCAGCTTCAATTCCGGCCTGCAGAGCCTGCGCTTCCAGTACGCCACGCCCCTGTCGCTGCAGAACAGCAGCATCATCAGCCTGAACTACACCTACTCGGCCGGCCCCTGGATCGTGACGCCCTACATCCAGTACACCAACGTCGAGCGCAACGCCGCCCTCGGGCTCAACGGCGCCGAAACCTTCGGCGGCGCGATCCTCGCGAGCTACGCCTTCACCGACAACTTCGCCCTGGCCGGCCGCTTCGAGTACATCGCCCAGAGCGGAAACCGCTTGAGCCTGTTCCCCGACACCTCCGTCCTCTACGGCGCCGGCAGCGAGGCGCTCTCCTTCACCGTCACGCCGACCTTCACCTTCGGCCAGTACTTCCTCCGCGGCGAGTACTCGCGGGTCGAGCTCTACGACATCACCCGCGGCAGCCTGGCGGCCGGCACCCTCGGCACCGGCTTCGGCCGCACCGGCAACCGCACCTCGCAGGACCGCTACATGGTCGAGACCGGCATCACCTTCTGATCCCGGCAGCCTGCGGGGCCGTCCTCACGGTCCCGCATCCACCACGCCAACGAAAACGGGCGGCCCGATCGGGCCGCCCGTTTTCGTTGGCGCGCTGCCGGGTGGCGCGCGGGCCGCGTTCCTACGCCGCCTGCGTCAGGGCCGCCTTCTCCCGGGCGAAGGCCCAGTCGAGCCAGGGCGTCAGCGCCTCGAGGTCGCTCCGCTCCACCGTGCCGCCGCACCAGATGCGCAGGCCGGGCGGCGCGTCGCGGTAGGCGCCGATGTCGAGGGCCACGCCCTCGCGCTCCAGGGTCTCGACGATGCCCTTGGCCACGCGCTCCACCACCGCGTCGCCCAGCGCCAGCACGTCGGCATCGGCGATGACGAGGCACACGCCGGTGTTGGAATACGTCGCCGGGTCGACCGCGAGGTTGGCGATCCAGGGCGTGCGCGCGACCCAGTCGTGGATCACCCGCGCGTTGCCGTCCGCCCGCGCATGCAGGGCGTCGAGCCCGCCGAGGTCCTGCGCCCAGGCCAGCGTGTCGAGGTAGTCCTCGACCGCGAGCATGGAGGGCGTGTTGATGGTGTCGCCGGAGAAGATCCCCTCGATCAGCTTTCCGCCCTTGGTCAGGCGGAACACCTTCGGCAGCGGCCAGGCCGGGACGTGGCTCTCGAGGCGGGCGACGGCGCGGGGCGAGAGCACCAGCATGCCGTGCGCCGCCTCGCCGCCCATCACCTTCTGCCAGGAGAAGGTCACCACATCGAGCTTGTCCCAGTCGAGCGCCTGGGCGAAGGCGGCCGAGGTCGCGTCGCAGATCGTCAGCCCCTCGCGGTCGGCGGCGATCCAGTCGCCGTTCGGCACCTTCACCCCGGCGGCGGTGCCGTTCCAGGTGAAAACCACGTCGTTGTGCTTCGTGTCGATCGCCGACAGGTCGGGCAGCACGCCGTAGGGCGTCTGGTGGATGCGCGGGCTGATCTTGAGCTGCCTCAACGCGTCGGTGACCCACTCCGAGCCGAACGCCTCCCAGGCCGCCACCTCCACGGTCCGCGGCCCGAGCATCGACCACATCGCCATCTCGACGGCGCCGGTGTCGGAGGCCGGGACGATGCCGATGCGGTAGTCGGCCGGCACGCGCAGCACGTCGCGGGTCAGGTCGATCGCCCGGCGGAGCTTGGCCTTGCCGGCGACCGAGCGATGCGAGCGGCCGAGCGGCGCGTCGGCCAGGGCCGCCGGGGTCCAGCCGGGGCGCTTGGCGCAGGGGCCGGAGGAGAAATGGGGCACCCGGGGGCGGGTGTCGGGTCGGCGCAACATGAGGATCCATCCTTACAGATGGGCGCACCTCGTCGGGGAGGCGTGTCCCGCCGCCGGGATGCGCCGATGCCGGCGGCCCTGCAAGGGCCGGGGACGCGTGGACACCCCGATCCGCTTGCATCGCGCCGCGGTGTTCGCGCGCCTGCCGGGATGCGCCTCAGCCGCCGCGCGGCCGCGCCATCAGATCCGGCCGGCGCTCGGCGGTGATCCGCTCGGATTCGGCCCGGCGCCAGGCGCGGATCGCGCCGTGGTCGCCGCCGGTCAGCACCTCCGGGATCGTCCGGCCCTCCCAGTCGCGGGGGCGGGTGTAGTGCGGGTATTCGAGCCGGCCGCCCTCGAAGCTCTCCTCGTCGCCGGACGCCGCCTTGCCCATCACGCCGGGCAGCAGGCGCACGCAGGCGTCGATCAGGGTGATCGCCGCGATCTCGCCGCCGGAGAGCACGTAGTCGCCGATCGAGACCTCCTCGAGGGCGCGGCCGGCGATCACCCGCTCGTCGACCCCCTCGAAGCGGCCGCAGACGATCAGCGCGCCCGGCCCGGCGCTCAGCGCCCGCACCCGCGCCTGCGTCAGCGTCTTTCCGCGGGGCGACATCAGCAGGCGGGGGCGGGCGTCATCCGGACCGGTCGCGGCGTCGATGGCGGGGCCGAGCACGTCGCAGCGCAGCACCATGCCGGCGCCGCCGCCGGCCGGGTTGTCGTCGACGCTGCGGTGGCGGCCGAGCCCGTGCTCGCGGATGTCGCGGGCCTCGCAGACCCAGTCGCCGCGGGCGAGCGCGCTGCCCGACAGCGAGGCGCCGAGCGGCCCGGGAAACATCTCGGGGTAGAGCGTGAGGATCGTCGCCCGCCAGGGCGGGGCGGAAGGGGGCGGGTTCGTCATGGCCGCTTGATGGCGCCGGGACGCCTGCGCGGTCAACGCCGCGGCACCGAGCGCCGCCCTCGCGCGTTCAGGACTTCGATGATCAGACCGCTCCTCGCCCTCCTCCTCGCTCTCCCGGCCCTGGCGCACGGCGCGCAGGCGGCGGAACCCCTGGGACCGCCCGGCGCCCCGGCTGCCGCCTTCCCGAAGCCCGACCGGCCGGTGGCCGAGATCGTCGCGGCGCAATGGGCCTTCGAGGCGCAGCGCGACAAGGCCGACGAGTTCGGGCAGGTCGCCCGCCTGATGGGCTTCAAGCCGGGCGAGACGGTGGCCGACATCGGCGCCGGCAGCGGCTACTACGTCACGCGGCTGAGCCCGCTGGTCGGGCCGCAGGGCCGGGTGCTCGCCGAGGACGTGACGCCGCGCTACCTCGCCGACCTCGAAGCCCGGCTGCGCAAGGCCGACCTGTCCAACGTCACGGTGGTGCGCGGCGAGCCGCACGACCCGCGCCTCGCGCCCGCCTCGGTCGACGCGGCGATCCTGGTGCACATGTACCACGAGATCACCCAGCCCTACGGCCTGCTCCACAACCTCGCCGCCGCGATGAGGCCCGGCGGCCGGGTCGGGATCGTGGACGCCGACGACATCCCCTCGCGCCACGGCACGCCGCCCAAGCTCCTGCGCTGCGAGCTGTCCGCCGCGGGTTTTCGCGAGACGGGCTTTTCGGTGCTCGACGGCGGGGTGGGCTACCTCGCGGTGTTCGAGGCGCCGGCCCCCGACCGGCGGCCCGATCCGAAGGCGATCACGCCTTGCAAGGATGAGGCGACGCGGGGGAAGGCGCGATAGAGGTCGAGGCCCGGTTTCGCGACCGCCCTCCTCCGATCCATGTCGGGCATGCGGACGGGCGCCGGCACTGGTCGGAAGGCGGCGTCTGCAGGCCGCCGTCCAATGCAAGCCGGCGTCCAAGGGCGGCACGGGGCGGCTCGCGGTGGGGCGATGACCGGATCCGACCGCCGGACGCTCAGGCGCGTTCGTCGATCTCCGGGACGCCGCTGCTCCGGTCGGCGTAGGCGGCGATGAAGGTCGGCCGGGTCTGCCAGCGCCGCCAGAAGGCATCGAGATGCTCGAAGCGCTCATCGAGGGGCGTCGCGTTGACCGGAAACTTGGAGAACGCGATCGCCGTCGCCAGCGTGATGTCCGAGAAGGTCGGCTGATCGCCGCCCAGGAGCCACGCGCGGCCGTCGGCGAGATGCCGGTCGACCAGGCCGGCATGCGCCAGCGCCACCTTGCGCGAATGCTCGCCCCAGGCCGGGTTGCTGGTCAGCTCGAGCTTCGGGCCCAGGCCCTGGTGCAGGACGTGGAACGCGGTGACGATGGGGTAGAGGATGTGCACCCACACCCGGCTGTCCCACATCTGGTCGAGGCCGCGCTCGAGCGCCGTTTCGCCCATGATCTTGCGGCCTTCGAACGCGTCGTCGAGGTAGCGGGCGATGGCGGAGGTCTCGCTGAGAAAGGACCCGTCCGCGAGCGCGAGGGTCGGCGTCTCGCCCCAGGCGTTCATCTTCAGGTGCTTCCATCCCCGTTGCTCGCCGACGGGCGACATGTCGTAGACCGTCTCGTCGAAGCGGTCGGCGATGCCCTTCTCGTGCATGAAGATCCGCAGGCGCTGCGGGTTCGGGAAGGCCGAGGGGGAGGTGAAGAGCCTGAGCTTGTCGGACATCGTCGTCTCGCTTTCCATCACGTTCGCCTGTCTGTCAGATGACAGGCAGCACGCTACGTCCCGGCGCTTGTCTCGTCAACCCCTGTCTGCCATATGACAGATGGAGGTTGGGCATGGCAGCGACGTCGAAGGAGAACGTGCGGGAGGCGATCCTGGCGGCCGCCCGGGAGGCGGCGATGGCTCACGGCTACGGCGGTCTCAATTTCCGCGACCTCGCCGAGACCGTCGGCATCAAGGCCGCGAGCATCAACTACTACTTCGCCAACAAGGCTCTCCTCGGCGAGGCGGTCGCGCGCCGCTATTGGGAGGACATCGCCCGCGACCTTGAGGACGTGTCGGCGCATGCCTCGAGCCCGACGGAGGCGCTGAGACGGTACCCCGGCATCTTTCGCCTGTCGCTGGCGCGCGACAACCGCATGTGCCTCAGCAGCTTCATGGCGACGGAATACGATGCGTTGCCCGAGCCGGTCCTGAAGGAGGTTCAGGCTTTCGCCGACGTCAACACGGCGTGGCTGCGTCGCCAGCTCGTCGCTGCCGAGCTGGTCGCGCCGAACGAGGGCGAGGCGAGAGCGCGTGCCGTCTACGCGGCGGTCGCCGGCGCACAGATCGTCGCGCGAAGCCGCGCGGACATAACGCTGTTCGATTCCCTGATCCAAAGTTATCGGGAAGCGGGGCTGCTGCCGAACTGATCGGAGCTGAACGGCAAGATCGCGCGGTCCGAACCGACGTTCCCGCGCGGGATCGCGACCGAGACGCGCATCGGGTCGCCCCGATGCCCCTCACGAGCGCCAGCGCAGCTCCCGCGACTCCAGCGGGTTCGCGAACGGGCGCCCGGCGCGCGCGGCCTCCAGCGCCTCGCGCTTCAGGCGAAAGTACCATTGCGAGGGCAGGTCGCCCTGGCCGAACAGCACCATGGTCGGCTTGCGGTCGAGGCCCAGTTGCGCGTGCTGGAGCACCTGCTGGTCCTGGGTCAGGAACTGGCGCATCAGCGGGCGGGCGACGGGCTTGAGCAGGTTGAGGCCGGGGACGTTCCAGTAGAGGGCGTTGGTGAGCATCGTGCGGTTGGCGGTCAGCGGCGTCGCGAAGGTGTAGTTCGCCAGGCGCTTGGCGCCCGCCGTGATCCGCTCCAGGCGCACGCCGGGAAGGCGGAACTCGATCTCGACGTCGGGCACCCCGCCGAGCAGGCGGTAGACCGGCGAGCTCGTCGTCGTCGCGTGGCTCGACATGACGAAGCCGTGCGGCACTGGCCGAAACGTCTTCTTCTTCTCGCGCAACGCCTTGGACGGCCGGAACCACCAGGAATCGTGGACGAAGGCGACGTGGCCGGGATCGACGAGGCTCAAGGTCGTCAGGTCGAACGAGGCCTCGACCACGAGCTCGACCACGAGCGAGCCGACCGGGTGGAAGTCGAGCGCCGGCAGGGCGGGCGTCTCGCCCGGCGTCCCGAGATGCGGGTTGACCCAGACGAAGCCGGCGCTCTCGATCACGGGGAAGCGCTGCACCACGATCTTCGAGAAGTCGGCCGTGTCGTGCTCGGAGAGGGTCGGCACGTCGCGGCAGCGGCCTTCGGTGGAGAAGCGCCAGCCGTGGAACGGGCAGACCAGCTCGGCGCCGTCGAAGCCGCCCTTGGACAGCGCCATGCCGCGGTGCGGGCAGCGGTCGCGCAGCGCGAACGGGGCGCCGTCCGCATCGCGCCCGATCACGATCTGCTCGCCGTTCAGCTCGACCGCGCGGAGCGCCTTGCCGGTCAGGCCCGAGGCTTGGCCGACGCAGTACCACGCATCCGGCAGCGGCCGGCGCATCGCATCGGGGTCGAGAGCCTCGTCGGCGGCCGGGTCGCGTGCGGGACCGCTCGCGTGGAGAGCGATCGGGGAGGCGGACATGGGGTCTCGCAACGGTTCGGGAACGTCCTCATACGCCGCCCCGCCGGATGGGGAAAGCGAGGCCGCCGTTCCAACCCCGCCGCGCGACGGTGTGACCCCGCGGAATGCGTGCCTCGAGCGCGATGGGCCGTCATGCCCCGGCCCCCGCCCGCACGCCCGCCGCGCCGGCGTCGCGCGGCCGGCCCTGCAGCCAGCGCAGCACCGGCCGCTCGACGCTGCGATGGAAGGCCTCGGTCGCGGCGATCGACACGGCGACGAGGAGCAGCGTCAGCGGCCAGAGCAGGCCGGCGCTCAGCGGCAGCCGCGGCAGGACCGCCTTGGCGGCAAGGAAGACGAAGGGGTGCAGCAGGTAGAGCGCGTAGGACGCGTCGCCGATCCGCGCGATCCGCCGGGCGATCGCCTGGTCGAACCGGAGCCCGCCGAGGACGAGGCCGGCGACGATCAGCACCGCGCCGCCGCCCCAGATCAGGGTGCGGGCCCAGCCGTAATTCCCGGGCGCAGACGAGGCGTCGAACCCGGACAGGTCGATCGACGCCCAGACGCCGACCCCGAGGCCGCAGAGCAGGACGCCGCCGGCGACGCCGAGCCGGACGCCGCGGCGGAACAGCAGCGCGAGGCCGATGCCGGCGGCGAATTCGAGCACGATCGGCCGCAGCCAGAACCGGAGCGGGTCGAAGGCCGGCGGCCGCAGCCAGGCCAGGAGCACGCCGACGGCGAGGATCGAAACGGCCGCCAGCGCCGCCCGCTCGCGCAGGGCCGCGGCGGGCGCGGAGGCCTTCATCGCCCGCGCCGCGAGCATCATCGCCCCGGCGAAGACGAGGTAGAACGCCATCTCGTAGTTCAGCGTCCAGCCGAGATCGAGGATCGGGAACGGGTAGTCCGGCCCGAAGCCGCGGGTGTCGAACGGGATGAACAGGTACGAGGTCGCCACGTCCGCCAGGCTCGGCGCGGCGGCCTGGCCGGCGGCGGCCGCGGCCAGCAGGACGACGAGGCGCAGCGTGAGCGCGAACCAGTACAGCGGCACGATCCGCAGCAGGCGGCGCTTGAGGAAGCGCGCGGCGCCCCCGGGCGCGCCGAACAGCGGCTCGGACGCGTAGACGATGATGAAGCCGGAGATGACGAAGAACAGGTCGACGCCGGCCCCGAGCGGCAGGGCGGCGAAGCGCGGCATGGCGAGGCCGCGCGCCTCCGCCTGGAGCGCGAGCAGGAGCTCGGCATGGAGCAGGACGACCATCACCGCCGCCACCGCCCGCAGGATCTGCACGCCGTCGAGGCGGTGAAGGCGCCCCGGCGCCGGCCGATCGAGGGCGCCCGTCGTCGTCGCGGCGGTCATGCCGGCCGGTCCAGCGAAGCGCCCGCGATCGCGGCGGCCCGTCGCTTACCGGCCGCCACGCGGCGGACGATCTCGGCCAGGCTCGCCTGCATCCGCGCGGCGCCGTAGCGCGCGCGGGCCGTCGCCTGCGCCCGGGCGACCTGGGCCGAGAGCCCCGGCGGCGCGGACAGGACGCGGGCGATGGCGTCGGCGAGCGCCCCCGCGTCGCCGGGCGGCACCAGGGTCCCCGCCGCGCCCCGGTCGAGGATCTCGGCCGCCGCGCCCGTATCGGTGGCGATCACCGGCGTCCCGACCAGCATCGCCTCGACCAGGGTGCGCCCGAACGGCTCGGGTGCGATCGAGGGATGGATCACCGCGTCCACCGCGCGCATCAGGCGCGTCACGTCCCCGCGCTGGCCGAGGAAGTGGACGCGGTCGGCGAGCCCGCGCTCGGCCGCGCGCGCATGCAGACCGTTCGCGTAGGCGTCCTCGCCGAACAGGGCGGTGCCGGCGACGATGCACGCCGTGCCGGGCGAGCGGGCCAGGGCCTCCAGCACCACGTGCTGCCCCTTCCACGGGGCGAGCCGGCTGAAGACGCCGACCAGCGGGCCGTGCGGCAACCCGAGGCTCGTGCGCAGGGCGGCCGGGTCGCCGGGCTCGCCGTCGAGGTCGAGGCCGTTGGGCACAATCTCTATGAGATCCCGGCGCCCGCCCGCCGCGACGAAGGCGTCGGCGGCGGCCTGCGACGGAACCACGACCCGGGCGGCGAACGCGTTGGCGAGGCGGACCTGAAGCCCACGCTGCGCCGCCCCGAAATGCGCGGGATCGAGGATGTCGTGCAGGTGCCAGATCAGCGGGCGGCGCACGAGAGCCGCGGCGAGGGCCGAGAGGACGAAGGCCTTCTGCGAGTTGGCGTAGACCACGTCGTGGGCCTTCGCGGTCCGCGCCAGCGCCAGGATCGTCGCGGCGAGCCGTCCGGCCAGCGGAATCGCGCGCCAGGGCGAGCCGTCGCGGCGCAGGGACGACAGCCCGGATCCGTGCCGCGCACGGACGACCGCCAGCCCCCGCTCCCGCAGCGCGGTCGCGAGCGGCCCGTCCTCGAACAGGAAGGCGGTGGCGCCGCGCCAGGGTCCGACGGCATCGCACAGCACCATCTCGGCGCCCGACATCGTGCTGGTGTGGTTGACGAACACGACCCGCGGACGGTCCATCACGCGGCTCCGAGATAGCGGCGCGCCGGCTCGTGCCCGGTGTCGTAGAACGGGTGGTCGTCGGCCCGCACCATGGTGATCGCGAGCCCGAACACGTCGCCGCCGGCCTCGCGCAGGCCGTTGACGGTGGCGCTGATCGCCGACACCTGCGAGCGGCCCCAGCGGGTGCAGCACAGCACGCCGTCGACCTGCCGCGCCAGGATCTGGGCGTCCATCAGCATCGCCGCGGGCGGGCTGTCGATCAGCACAAGGTCGTACTTGCGGGCCCAGAGCAGCAGCTCGGTCATGCGCTTGCCCATCAGCAGCTCGGTCGATTCCGTGGTCGCCGCGCCGGCGGGGATGGCGTCGAGGTTGGGCGTCGCCGTCGCGATCACCGCCTCCCGCGGCAGGGCCTCGCCGCGCAGCACGCCGGCGAGGCCGGGGCCGGCGGGCAGGTCCAGAGCCGTCTCGAAGACCGGGCGGCGCAGATCGCATTCGAGGACGAGCACGCGGCGCCCGCTCGCCGCGTTGAGCTGGGCGAGCGCGAGGGTGGTGAAGGACTTGCCCTCGCCGGGCGCGGCCGAGGTGAGCAGGATCGCGCGGCTCGTGCCGTCGACGCCGGCCAGCATCAGCCGGGCGCCGAGGTTGCGCAGGACCTGCTGCATCAGCGGATCGCTGCGCGCGTCGCGCAGCGCCGCGGCGAGCGGCAGCTCGCCGGCGGCGGCCCCCATCCGTCCGAGCAGCGCCGGTCCGCCGGCGGCGCGCAGGTGCGGCAGCTGGGCGAAGACGGGGGCGTGGGCCACCGCGGCGAGCTGCGTCGAGGTCCGAACGCTGCGGTCGGCGCGTTCGCGCAGCAGCGCGGCGGCCGCGGCCAGCGCGGCGGCCAGGACGAAGCCGGCGCCGAGGAACAGCAGCGGCTTCGGGGTGACCGGCGCGGCCGGCACGTCGGCGAGGCTGACGAGCCGGGTGCTGCCGACGAGGATGCGGCGCTCGGTCTCGAGCTCGTTGGCGCGCTTGTACAGGTCGGTGTACTGGCCGCGCTTGATCTCGGCGTTGCGCACCATGCCGGCGACGACCGATTCGTCGTCCATCGCGGACGCCGCCTCGGCCTTCGCGGTCTCCATCTGCTGGCGCAGCGACTTGGCGAGCGCGCTCGACGCGTCGAAGGTCTTCTTCAGGCCGGCGCTGATGCTCGCGACCTCCCGGTCGACGCGCAGCTTCAGGCCGGCGAGCTCCGTGCGCATCGCCTGCAGCGTCGGATGGTTCGGCCCCAGCACCGTGCCGGTGTTGGCGATCTGCGCGGCCACCACGTTCATCTGCTGCTTGAGGTCGCCGATCGTCCGGCTCGCCAGCACCGCCGGGGCGTTGATCGAGCCCCGGGCCTGGTCGGCGTTGATCTCGGAGAGGCGCGCCGCGGCGTCGGCCTTGGCGGTCTCGGCCGCCGAGAGCTGCTGGGTGATGGTGCTGAGCCGCTCGGAGGTGATCGGCGCGTTGGCGCCCGACATCAGGCCCTTGCGCCGGCGGAAGGCCTGGATCTTGGCCTCGTCGTCGCGCAGGGACGCGTCGAGCTGGCGGATCTCCTTCCACAGCCACTCGGTCGCCGCCTCGCGGCTGTTGGCGAGCACGCCGCGCTGGTCGTCGAGGAAGGCGGTGATCAGCGCGTTGGTCAGCGCCTGGGAGGTCTCCGCGTTCGGCGAGCGGTAGGCGATGTTGATGACGCGCGAGCGGCCGGCGCCGGTGACGACGTAGCGGCGCTGCAGGTAGTCGACCACCAGGTCGGTGTTGCCGCGCAGCTTGTCGCAGCCGTCCTCCTTGGGCGGCAGCAGGCTCGCGAGGAGCCCGCCGCGCGCGATTTGCCGGCACTCGGCCACAACCTTCTCGACGACGTCGCCCGAGTCGACGAGGCGCATGATCCGCGGCGCGCGGATCACCAGCATCTGGCTCTCGATGTCGGCCGGGTCGCCGAGCTTCTGGATCCAGGCGACCGACGCGTTGGCGTTGTTGCTGCCGGGCTCCGGCTCGGCCACGATCACCGAGCCGACCGCCAGGTACTGCACCGGCGCGACCATCAGCAGCCCGATCGCCACCGACATGACGCCGATGAAGACCGCCGCGAACAGGCGCCGCCGCCGCCAGATCGTCGCGAACGGGCCGGCTTGGTCGGTGGCCGGGCCCGAACGCGGCGCGGCCGGCACGGCGGTGCGGGCGGGGTTGAGGTAGGACGTCGTCATCGTCGACCACCGGGTCTGGCGCCGGTTCGCGAACGGGGTCGCGCGACCGTGCGGAAGGGATTGTGAGGTTCGGGCCGCCGCGCGCGGGCCGAGCGTGGCGGATTCGGTCAGGCCAGGGCCTTGAGGCGGTGGCCCGAGCGCTCCTGGCCGGCGCCGAGGTCGCGGTGGAGGGCCATCTGCTCGTCGACGAAGCCGGCGAACCGGGTGCGGAACACCTCCGGGGCGAACAGCGCCGCCTTGGCGCGGCAGGCGGCGCGCGAGAACATGCCCTCCTGCTCCGTGAAGTCGCGGACGCAGGCCGCGATCGCGGCGGGGTCCGGCTCGGCGAAGAACATGCCCGAGCGGTTGGGCGGGAGCGTCGCCACGGTCTCGCGCGCGCCGCCGCGGCCGAGCGCCAGCACGGGGGTGCCCTCGGCCTGCGCCTCCACCGGGATGATCCCGAAATCCTCCTCCGCCGCGAACACGAAGGCGCGCGCCGTCCCCATCAGCCGGCGGAGCTCGGAATCCCCGACGAAGCCGGCGAACGTCACGTTCGGCCCGGCCGCCTCGCGCAGGCGCGCCTCCTCGGAGCCGGTCCCGGCGACGACGAGCCGGAGGTCCGGCAACAGGGCGAAGGCCTCGATCACCGCGCGCACGTTCTTGTACGGCACGAGGCGGCTCGCCACGAGGAAGTGGTCGCCGCGCGGCAGATCCGCCCGGATCGCCGATTGCGTGACCGGCGGATGGATCACCTCGGCGGCGCGGCCGTAGACCTTGCGGATGCGCCGGGCGACGAAGGCGGAGTTGGCGACCACCGCGTCCGGCCCGCTGGCGGTGCGGGTGTCCCACAGGCGCATCCGGTGCAGGATCATGCGGGCGACCATGCTCTTGACGCCGTGCTCGTACCCGCTCTCGCGCAGGTAGCTGTGCTGCATGTCCCAGGCGTAGCGCATCGGCGAATGGATGTAGGACACGTGGACCTGGCTCGGCCCGGTCAGGATGCCCTTGGCGACGGCGTAGCTGCTCGAGATCACGAGGTCGTAGGCCGAGAGGTCGAACTGCTCGACGGCGATCGGCATCAGCGGCAGGTAGGCGCGGTGCCGGGTGCGCACCAGCGGCATCCGCTGCAGGAAGCTCGTCCGCGTGGCGCCGACGCCGATCTTGGCGCGGTCGGCCGGGCTCAGGAAGTCGAACAGCGTGAAGACGTCCGCCTCGGGATAGATCGCCAGGATCTCGTGCAGGACGCGCTCGGCACCGCCGACGACGTAGAGCCAATCATGGACGATCGCGACGCGCATCTTCGAGACCTCGAAGGAAGGGGCACCGAGGCGAAGCCCGGTGTGAATGCAACTTGCAGGTGTAATCACCTGAATGGTCGCGGCCAATGCTGGTGATAGGCGGAGATGCTTGCACTTTTAGAAATATCGACGGCTCAAAGGCCTGCCGACAGCGCAAAGACTGCTGAATTCGCCCGCTTGGTAAATCTTAACTATGCTGAAGCGGCTCGGCGCGCGGTTCCGGCCCGCCGCCGGCCGCGCCGGCCTCAGAGCGGGCGCGGCGCCGGGTCGGCGCCTGCGAGCACGGCGTCGAGGAGGTCGGCGTAGCCGCGGGCGGTGGCGTCCCAGGTGTAGCGGGCCTGGTTGCTCCGGCCCTTCGCGACCAGGCTCTCGCGCAGGGCCGGCTCTTCGATCAGCCGGCGCAGGCAGGCGGCCAGGGCGCCGGCATCGGTGGGATCGAAGGTCAGGGCGCCCTCCCCTGCGACCTCCGGCGTCGCGGAGCGGTCCGAGCACACCACCGGGCAGCCGAGCGCCTGCGCCTCCAGCACCGGCAGGCAGAAGCCTTCCGCGAAGGACGGGACGCAGAGGCACAGCGCGCCGCGGTAGAGCGCGGCGAGCCTCTGGTCGTCGATGCGCGACAGGCGGACCACGCGGGAAGCCGCCCCGAGCCGCCGGAGCGTCCCGGCGACGGCGTCGGCGGGGTCCTCGCCGACATGGACGACGGCGAGATCGGGATGGGCGTGCGCGATCGAGGCCACCGCTTCGGCGAGCAAGCCGAAGTTCTTGTTGTGCGTGGCGTTCCCGACGGCGAGCACGTAGGGGCCGGCGACCTCCGCGGGCGCCCCGACGGCGAGGGCCGCAGGGTCGAGCACGGAAGCCGAGGGGATCACGCGGACGCGCCCGCGGACGGCAGGGTAATGCTGCTCCAGGTCGCGCCGCGTCGCGTCCGAGACAGCGACGGCGGCGTGGTTGCGCGCCAGCATCAGCCGGAAGATCCAGTCGGTGGTGAGCGCCTCGCGCGGGCCGGTGCTCTGAGGGATCGTGCGGAAGTACAGGTCGTGGACCACGACGATGCGCGCTCGCCCGCCGGCGCCCGCGCCGTAGGGGTCGATGTTCAGCACCACGTCGATGGCGTGCCGCCGGCAGCAGGCCGGAACGGTGACGAGCTGGGCCAGCACGTCGAGGACCACGATGCGCGGGCGGCGCACCGTCACGACCGCGACGGCGTCGCGCCACGCCGCGGGAAGCTCGGCCCGGGTCCAGGGCGAGCGCAGCACCACGGCGACGTCGGGCCGCCGGACGAGCTCGCCGATCAGCGCGAAGGCGACGCGGGCGACGCCGGACGGCTTGCCGCCGAACTGGCTCGGCATGTTGAGCAGGATGCGCTTCATCGACTGGCAATAACCCCGGACTAGGGTCGATCTAGCACCGTCAGATTGATCAGATGCGTATTCTCCACCTCTCATCGCTGTATCAGCCCGAACAGGTCGGGGGGGCGGAGCTGATGGTAGAGACCCTCGTGCGGATGCAGGCGGGTCTCGGGGCGCAGGTCGGCGTCGCCTGCCTGTCGCGCCGGGCGGAGCCGCCCGACCGGTCGGGCGCGGCGACGATCTACCGCCTCGGCCACGGCACGCCGTTCCACGTCCTCGACTGGGCCGAGCACGGGCGGCTCGACCGCCTGCGCTACAAGCTCGCCGCGCAGTGGGACGGGCGCACGCTCGCCGCGATGGAGGCCGCGGTGCGGGATTTTTCGCCCGACGTGGTGAACACGCACTCGATGTCGGAGCTGACGCCGCGGATCTGGCCGATGCTGCGCCTGCTCGGGGTGCCGGTCGTCCACACGCTGCACGACTTCACGAGCCTGTGCAGCAACGGCGCGATGGTGCGGCACGGCCGCGCCTGCGAGCGGCAGCACGCCAAGTGCCGCGCCTACGCGCTCCTGCACCGGCTCTGCCAGCGGCCGGTCGACGCCGTGGTCGGCGTCGGCAGCGACATCCTCGCCCGCCACCTCGCGGCCGGGTTCTTCCGCGACGTGCCGGCCGCGTTGCGGCAGGTGATCTGGAACCCGATCGAGGCGGGGCCGCCGCCGGCGCCGCGCGCCCTCCCCTCGGGCGGGGTCACGTTCGGCTACATCGGCCGGATCGAGCCGTCGAAGGGCGTCGACACCCTGATCGAGGCCTGCCGCCGCCTGCCCGGCACCGGCTGGCGGCTGCGCGTCGCCGGGCGCGCCGTCGACGGGCTCGACCGCTACGAAGGCCTCGCCGCCGGGCTGCCCGTCGCCTTCGACGGGTTCGTCGCGGCCGACGCCTTCCTCGACGGCATCGACTGCCTCGTCGTCCCGCCGGTCTGGCCCGAGGCCTTCGGGCGCACGGTGGCCGAGGCCTACGCCCGCGGCGTCCCGGTGATCGGCACCGCCGTCGGCGGCATCGCCGAGCAGGTCGGCACCGACGATCCCGCCTGGCTCGTGCCGCCCGGCGACGCGGCGGCGCTGGCCGCCGCGATGGCGCGGATCGTCGCCGACCCCGCCCGCCTCGCGACCGGCCTCGGCAACGCCGCCGCGGTCGCCGAAGGAACTCGGCCGCAGGCGGTCGCCGCCCGCTACCTCGACCTCTACCGCAGCCTCCTCGCCCGTGAGCCCGCCGTCGCCCACGGATCGGCGTCCCAAGGATCGACGTCCCAAGGGTCAACGTCCCAGGGGTCAACGCCTCGAGAATCAACGCCTCAAGGATCAAGGCGCCATGCGCATCCTGCACCTTAGCTCGCTCTATCCGCCCCACATCGTCGGCGGCGCCGAGCGGTCCGTCGAGCATCTGGCCGAGGAGCTCGCCGGCCTCGGGCACACGGTCGCCGCCGCCTGCATCGAGCGGCAGGCCGAGCCCAAGACCGTGCGCAACGGCGTCACGGTCTACCGCATGGCGCATCACAACGACTTCTGGCTCGAGGACTGGGCGCAGCACGGCCGCTTCGCGCGCAACGCCGCCAAGCTCAAGCAGCAGTGGAACTTCGCGATCGCCGCCGATTTCGGCCGGGTGCTCGACGACTTCCGGCCGGACGTCGTCAACACCCACTCGCTGCTCGACATCTCGACGCTGGTCTGGCGCGAGGCGGCCCGGCGCGACATCCCGATCGTGCACACGGTCTGCGAGTACGACCTGATCTGCGGCAACGCGGCGATGTTCAAGCACGGCGCGCCGTGCACGCACTGGCACCTCGGCTGCAAGGTCGTGAACGCCTCCAAGCAGCTGACCAACCGCTGGGTCGACGCGGTGGCGAGCGTCGGCACCCGGATCCTGCAGACCCATGTCGACCATGGCCTGTTCCGCCACCTCGCTCCCGAGCGGCGACGGGTGATCTACTATTCCTGCACGGTGCCGGACGGCGATCCCGAGGCGCGCCGCCGGGTCGACCGGAGCGCCAAGCCGATGACCTTCGGCTATCTCGGGCGGATCAACGTCGAGAAGGGCGTCGGCACGCTGATCGACGCGCTGGCCGAGATCGGCTCACGCGCGCACGCCACCGAAGGGAATCCCGCCTCCGGCGGCTGGCGCTGCCTGATCGCGGGCCAGGCGATGGACGACTCGATCGAGCGGTTCAAGGCGAAGGCCGAAGGGCTGCCGATCGAGTTCGTCGGCTGGGTCGACCCGAAGGACTTCCTCACCGAGGTCGACGTCCTCGTCGTGCCCTCGTTCTGGGCCGAGCCCTCGCCGCGCACGGTCTACGAGGCCTACGCCATGGGCGTGCCGGTGATCGGCGCCGATTCCGGCGGCATCCCCGAGCTGATCGGCGAGGACAACGCCGACTGGCTGTTTCGCGCCGGCGACGCGCCCGACCTCGCGGACCGCATCCGCACGGTGCTGGCCCGCGGCCGCGCCAGCCTGCCGGACGAGCGCGCGTTCCAGCACGTCCTGCGCGAATCGACCTCCGAGCGCGTCGCCGAGAAGTATCTCGACCTCTACGCCGAGCTTCTCGCCGAGCGCCGCGGCATCGCGCCGGAACCGTCGCCAGCGCACGGCATCCATCATGGCGCCTAGCCCGCCCGGCCCGTCCGCCGCGGCGCCGGACGCGGCTGCGACCCGGGACGATATGGCCGGCCGCTCCGTCCGGGCGGCCGGGTGGGTCGCCGTCAGCGCAATCGGCAACGTCGTCCTGAGCTTCGTGGTGTTCCTGGTGCTGGCGCGCCTGCTCGACCCGAGCGAGTTCGGCCTCGTCGCCGTGGCGGTCGTGTTCATCGACATCCTGCTCATCGTCACGCGGGGCGGCCTGCCCGACCTCGTCGTGCAGACCGACCGGCTCGACGACGGCTTCGTCGACACCGCCTTCTGGGTGGCTTTGGCCTCCGGCTGCCTCTACGGGCTGGCGCTGGTCGCGCTGTCCTGGCCGATCGCGTGGATGCTGCGGATCCCCGAGCTGCAGCCGGTGCTGGCGGCGCTCGCCGCCACCTTCGTGATCGCGGCCGCGGGCGTGATCCACGAGGCGCGGCTGCAGCGCCTCTTCGGCTTCCGCAGCCTCGCGATCCGGGCCCTCGTCGCCAACCTGATCGGCGGGTCGGTGGCGATCGCGCTCGCGCTGAACGGGTTCGGGGTCTGGAGCCTGGTGATCCAGCGGCTGCTCGCCACCGGCATGACGACGCTGCTGACCTGGGCGGCGTTTCCGTGGCTTCCCGGATGGCGCTTCGTGCGCGCCCATGCCCGCCGCCAGCTCGCCTTCGGCTCCCGGGTGTTCTCGACCCAGCTCCTCCTGACGCTCAGCATCCGCAGCCAGGAGGTGGTCGCCGCCTACTTCCTCTCCACCGCCGATATCGGCCTGCTGCGCATGGCCTGGCGCTGCATCGACCTGATCAGCCAGGTCGCGGTGATCCCGCTCGCGGCGGTCGCGCTGCCGACCTACGCCCGGCTGCAGGACCGGCCGCGCGACCTGGCCGCGGCCTTCGACGGCTTCGTCGCGATGTCGGCGGTGCTGGCGCTGCCGGCCTTCGTCGGCATGGCCGTGGTGGCGCCGCACCTCGTGCCGCTGCTCTTCGGCGAGCAGTGGCGCGACGCGGTGCCGGTGCTGCGCATCCTGGCGCTGCTCGGCCCGGAATTCGTCGCGACCTCGATGCTGTGGATGATCTTCACCGCCTCCGACCGGACCGGCACCGCGCTGGTCCTGTCGGCCGCGCAGTTCACGATCACGATCCTGGCCTCGTTGGTGACGGCGCCGTTCGGCCTGTCGGCCCTCGTCGTCGGGCACGTGCTGCGCGCCTACCTGTTCTCGCCCGTGGTGGTGCGGGCCGCCGGCCGGTTCGTGCCGGTCGGCACCGTGGCGGTCGCCGCCTCGCTGGCGCCGATCCTCGCCTGCTCGCTCGCGATGGGCGCCACCGTGTTCCTGGCGCAGGATCGCCTCTACGCGCGGCTCGGCGACCACGCCGGCCTCGCGGCGGCGATCGGCCTCGGCATCCTGATCTACGGGATCCTGGCGCTGCTGTTCCTGCGCGCGCCGCTGCGCCGGAGCGTCGCGCTGATCCTGAACCGCAAGGCCGCCCTGGTCGCCGCCGCCGCGCCGCGCGCCGAGGCGGTGCCCGCGGCCGCGACGCCTTAGACGAGGTGCGATCGATGAGGCCCCATGGACCGACCCGCCGCCTCGTGCTGGCGGCGGGCGCGTCGGCGCTGGCGGCACGCCCGGCCCTGGCCGGCCCGCTGCCGTCGTATCCCAGCGAGGACTTCGCGCAGTCCGTCGGCATCAACACCCATTTCGGGCACGACGGGACCCCGTACGTCGACCGGTTCGCGCGCTGCGCGGCGGCGCTCGACGCCCTCGGGATCCGGCACCTGCGCGACGACATCGTCCTGCCGGCGGGCGAGCCGCCATCGGGGCCGCCGCCGCAGTTCCGGCGGATCGCCGAGCTGGCGCGGGCCGGCTACCGGTTCAGCCTCGTCTTCTACGACGGGCTCGACGTCGGGCCGCTGGTGCCGCCCCGGCGCCTGCCCGACATCGCCGCCTGGAGCGCGGGCGGGCTCGCGATCGCCGAGGGCAGCAACGAGCCCAACATCGCCGCCGGCGCCGGCCGCCCGCAGGCCTCGGCCGAGCACCAGCGCGCGCTCTACCGGGCGGCACGCAACGCCGGCGGCGCGGTGAAGGTCGCCGGGCCGAGCTACGTCCAGGCCAACGTCGCGGCGGCGGAGTCCCTGGCCAACGCCGTCGACTACGGCAACATCCACCCCTACCCCGGCATGGAGCACCCGGAGAACGCCGGTAACGGCGACCTGCGCCGCTTCGTCGCCGCCGCTCAGCCCATCTTCGGCCGCGCGCCGCTGCTCGCCACCGAGAACGGCTACCACACCGCGCTCGCCACCCGGAGCTTCCACTTCCCGGTCTCGGAGGCCGTGCGGGCGCGCTACACGCCCCGCCTGCTGCTGTGGAGCTTCCTCCAGGGCATCCGCCGCACCTACCTCTACGAGCTGGCCGCCTCGGTCGACCGGGGCGAGGGCGACCCGGAAGGCCGGTTCGGCCTCCTGCGCTTCGACGGCTCAGCCACGCCGACCTTTTCCGCGGTCGCCAACCTGATGCGCCTGTTCCGGGCCGGCCCGGCCGTGGCCGGCCCCGCCCTCGACGTGGCCCTCGACGCGGCCCC
The DNA here is from genome assembly GCF_022829745.1 of Methylobacterium sp. E-016. Lineage (NCBI taxonomy): Bacteria > Pseudomonadati > Pseudomonadota > Alphaproteobacteria > Hyphomicrobiales > Methylobacteriaceae > Methylobacterium > Methylobacterium sp. E-016. Next base: position 74,363 of record NZ_JAKSYF010000062.1, on the reverse strand, counting down.
GCGCGACCTCCAGGCGATCCGCTTCCTGCGCGGCGACGGCGCCGTCCTCGTGCCGCTCTGGCTCGGGATCGACGGCTGGGACCGGGTGCAACGCCGGGCACGGCCCGACGCGCCGGCGCAGGGCGTGACCCTCACCCTCTCGGGCGTCCCGAAGGCGGCGCGGCTGCACCGCTTCGCCGACGACGGCTCGGTCGGCGTGGAAACGCTCGGCCCGGCCCGGACGCTGACCCTCGGCGTGACGGACCGGCTCGCGATCCTCGAGCTGGTGTAGGGCGGCCCTACCGCCCAGCGAAAGCCCGTGGCGATCCGCTCCACCGTCGCCGAGAAGATCCGGTACCGGGCGAACGACGGGTCGAGGATCTCGATCGCCGGGTCGGGCAGGCGCTCGGACGGCTCGAAGGCGGCCTGCGCAGGCCCGGCCCACGCCGTCGTGGCGGCGGCGCCCGCCAGCGCCAGCAGGGTCCGGCGATCGAGTGCGCCCATCGTGTCCTCCCGGCCGGTGTCGTCCCGGCCTGTCCGTCGCTCGGTCCCCGGCGGGCACGGCGCATGGCGTGCGGCGTGTCCGCTCCTTCCGTGGCGTCGGAACCCTCAGGTGATCGGCGCCGGGTTGAACAGCGTCAGGTCGTTGAACAGGCCCCAGCGGTCGGACCACGGCGTCTTGCGCCCGCTCGCCACGTCGAGGATGAGCTGGAACAGCTCGCGGCCGACCTCCTCGATCGTCGCGTGGCCGGTGGCGATGCGGCCGGCGTCGAGGTCGATCAGGTCGGACCAGCGCTGGCTGAGCTCGGTGCGGGTCGCGACCTTGATCACGGGGCATTGCGCGAGGCCGTAGGGCGTGCCGCGGCCCGTCGAGAACACCTGGAGGGTGATCCCGGAGGCGAGCTGCAGCGTGCCGCAGACGAAGTCGCTCGCCGGCGTCGCCGCGAAGATCAGGCCCTTCTCGCGGACCCGCTCGCCCGGGGCGAGCACGCCGGAGATCGCCGAGGTGCCGGATTTGGCGACCGACCCGAGCGCCTTCTCGACGATGTTGTTCAGCCCGCCCTTCTTGTTGCCGGGGGACGGGTTGGCGCGCCGGTCGGCCTCGCCCTTGGCGAGGTAGTCGTCGTACCACGCCATCTCGCGCACCAAAGCCTCGGCCACCGCTGGCGTCTTGGCGCGCGGCGTCAGCAGGTGGATCGCGTCGCGGACCTCGGTGACCTCCGAGAACAGGACCGTGCCGCCGGCGGCGACGATCAGGTCGGCGCAGTACCCGAGCGCCGGGTTGGCGGTGACGCCGGAGAACGCGTCGCTGCCGCCGCATTGCAGGCCGACCACGAGGTCGGAGGCCGGGCAGGTCTCGCGCCGGCGCCGGTTCAGGATCGCGAGCCGGGCCTCGGCCATCGCCATGATGCTGTCGAGCATCATGGAAAAGCCCTGGTGGCGCTCGTCCTGCATCCGCACGACGCCGCCGTCCTGCGCGTCGTCGCCGTCCGGCAGCAGGCGCTCGGAGACGAGCTTCTCGCAGCCGAGGCCCACCACCATCACCTCGCCGCCGAAATTCGGGTTGCGGGCGAGGCTCTGGAGGGTGCGGATCGGGATCACCGCCTGCGGCGCGTTGATCGCGACGCCGCAGCCGTAGGCGTGGGTCAGCCCGACCACGTCGTCGACGTTGGGGAAGCGCGGCAGCAGCTCCGCCTTGATCCGCCGGATCGCCACGTCGAGGGTGCCGGCGACGCATTGCACGCTGATCGAGATGGCGAGGATGTTCTTGGTGCCGACCGAGCCGTCCGGGTTGCGGAACCCCTCGAAGGTGCAGCCGGTCAGCGGCGGCAGGGGCGCCGGCACGCGGGTCGCCATCTCCAGCGCGTCGAGGGCGGGGGCGGTCGGGGTGGCCACGCGCGATTCCTCGACCCAGGCGCCGCACGGGATATCCTGCGTCGCGATGCCGACGACCTCGCCGTAGCGCCGGACCTCGCCGCCCTCGGGGATCGCGGCGAGCGCCACCTTGTGGCCCTGCGGCACGAACTCGACGAGGGTCAGCCCGTCCGAGAACACCGTGCCGGCCGGCAGCCCGAAGGCGTTGACGACGATGGCGACGTTGTCGCTCGCGTGCAGGCGGATGGTGCGGGGGGCGTCGCCCAGGGCGGGCCCGGCCGGCGGCACCGGCGGGGCTTCGATCACGGCGTCTGGCATCGCATGCTCCCTGGCGGTCGGCGGTCGGTCAGGCGCGGCGCAGCTCCACCCGCCGGATGTCGCCGACGAGGAGGAGATAGGCGCTCATCGCCACGAGCGCGTTGATCCCGACGAAGACCAACGCCGTGTCGAACGAGCCCGAGGACTGGACGAGATAGCCGATGATGATCGGCGTGGTGATGCCGGCGGTGTTGCCGAACATGTTGAACAGCGCGCCGCTCAGGCCCGCCGCCTCCTTGGGCGAGGTGTCGGACACCACCGCCCAGCCGAGCGCCCCGAGGCCCTTGCCGAAGAAGGCCGCCGCCATCAGGCCGATCACCAGGGCATGCGAGTCGACGTAGTTGCAGGCGATGATCACCATCGACAGCAGCATGCCGGCGATGATCGGCAGCTTGCGGGCGATGTTGAGCGAGCCGGTCCGGCGCAGGAGCGCGTCGGAGATCACGCCGCCGAGGATGCCGCCGACGAAGCCGCACAAGGCCGGGAGCGAGGCGGTGAAGCCGGCCTGGAGCACGGACATGCCGCGCTGCTTGACGAGGTAGATCGGAAACCACGTCAGGAAGAAGTAGGTCATCACGTTGATGCAGTGCTGCGCCACGTAGATGCCGAGCAGCATCCGGTTGCCGAGGAGCTGCTTGATCGTTCCCCAGGTGCCGGCGGCGGGGGCGGCGCCCGCCCGCACCGGCTTCGCGTCGCGCGCTGTCGACGTGGTCGCGCCCGACGGCGCGGCGCCGACCTGCACCAGCGCGCCGCCCCGGGCGATCTCGTCGAGCTCGCCCGAGGTGACGCTCGGATGGTCCTTGGGGTCGTGGATCAGCCAGACCCAGAGCAGCACCATCGCCAGGCCGATCAGGCCCATGCTGAAGAACGCGTAGCGCCAGCCGAAGCTCTGGGTCACCCAGGCGGTGAGCGGCGCGAACAGCACCGGCGCGAAGTATTGGGCCGCGTTGAACACGGCCGAGGCCTTGCCGCGCTCGGCCGCCGGGAACCAGGCGGTGACGAGGCGGGCGTTGCCGGGGAAGGACGGCGCCTCGGCGATGCCCACCAGCATCCGCATCAGGAAGAACACCGCCACCGCGGAGCCCGCGCCGAGGAAGCCGGCCCAGCCCTGGACGAAGGTGAAGAACGACCAGAAGAACACGCCGCCGGCATAGATCCACTTGGTGCCGTAGCGGTCGAGCAGCCAGCCGCCGGGCAGCTGGGCCGCGACGTAGGACCAGCTGAAGGCGGAGAGGATGTAGCCCATCTGCACGGGCGTGATGCCGAATTCCTGCGCGATCGGCACGCCCGCGATCGAGATGATCGCGCGGTCGGCGTAGTTCAGCACCGTGACCGCGAACAGCACGAGGAGGATCAGGTAGCGCACGCGCATGCGCGTCGCGCTCTGCACCGGAATCGCCAGCGACATGGTTTCCTCCTCGGGATCGCCCGACGGATGCGTGCCCGTCGCGGTCGGTTTCCTTGAGGTTTCCAGATTAGTCCGCCCGGTCGATACCTTCCAATCCAAACGATGGATCGATCGATACCATCGCGGCATCGATCGATCGAGCGTGGGTCAAGCGGCGCCGACCTCGTGGTTCGCCATGATCTCCAGCGCGCGGACCATCGCCGAATGGTCCCAGGCCGCCCCGCCGTTGGCGACGCAGGCCGAGAACAGCTGCTGCGCCAGCGCCGTGGCCGGCAGGCTGAGCCCGAGCGCCCGGGCGCCCTCCAGCGCCAGGTTCAGGTCCTTCTGGTGCAGCCCGATGCGGAAGCCCGGATCGAAGGTGCGGTCGATCATGCGCTTGCCGTGCAGCTCGAGGATGCGCGAGGTGGCCAGGCCCCCGGTGATCGCCTCGCGGACCTTGGCCGGGTCGGCGCCGGCCTTCGAGGCGAACAGCAGGCCCTCGGCCACCGCCTCGATGGTGAGCGCGACGATGATCTGGTTGGCGACCTTCGCCACCTGGCCCGATCCGACCGGGCCGACATGGGTCACGGTCTTCCCCATGGCCGCGAACAGCGGTTGTGCGCGCCCGAAATCGGCCTCGTCGCCGCCGACCATGATCGAGAGGGCGGCGTTCTTCGCCCCGACCTCGCCGCCGGAGACCGGCGCGTCGAGATAGGCGCCGCCGCGCTCCCTGATGCGGGCGGCGAAGTCCTTCGTCGCGATCGGCGAGATCGAGCTCATGTCGATCACGGTCGTGCCGGGCCTCAGGCCCGCCGCGACGCCGTCCGCGCCGAACAGCACCGTCTCGACGTCGGGGGTGTCCGGCAGCATCAGGATGACGACGTCGGCGCGCTCGGCGACCTCGGCGGCGGTGGCGCAGGGCGTGCCGCCGGCGGCGACCAGGGCCTCGGGCACCGCCCGGCGGCTCTTCAGGAACAGGCTGTGCCCGGCGGCGATCAGGTGCCCGGCCATGGGCGCGCCCATGATGCCGAGGCCGATGAATCCGATGTTCATGGTGGTGTCTCCCGGAATGGCGCATCCGCCCTCCCCCGCGGAGGGGGAGGGTCGATCCTGGCTCAGCCCCTGAAGCGGGCGGCGAGCGCCTCGGACTGCCGCGCGAGCAGGCCCATGTCGGAGCCGACCGCGGTGAAGCGGGTGCCGGCGGCGATGTAGCGGTGGGCCAGTTCCTCGTTGGCGGTGAGGATGCCGGCGTGCTTCCCGGCCTTCCCGATGCGGGCCACGGTCTCCTCGATGATCGCCACCACGTCCGGATGGTTCTGCTGCCCGAGGTAGCCGAGGCTGGTCGAGAGGTCGCCGGGGCCGACGAAGACGCCGTCGACGCCCTCCACGCCGGCGATCTCGTCGAGGTTGTCGAGCGCCCGCCGCGACTCGATCTGCACGGCCACGAAGATCTCGGCCTCGCAGCGGGCGTGGTAGTCGGGGATGCGGCCGAAGCGGGCGGCGCGCGGCGCCTGCGAGAAGCCGCGCACGCCGCGCGGGGCGTAGCGGGTCGCGGCCACCGCGCGGCGGGCCTGGTCGGCGTCGTCGATGTTGGGGATCATCAGCGACTGCACCCCGGTGTCGAGGATGCGCTTGATGGTGATCGCCTCGTCGCTCGGCACCCGCACCATGGCGTGGGCCGGACTCTCCATCATCGCCTGGACCTGACTGTAGACGTCCCGCAGGTCGTTGGCCGAATGCTCCATGTCGAGGAGCAGCCAGTCGAAGCCGGAGCCGGCCACGACCTCGGTGGAGATCGGGCTGGCGAGGCTGCACCACAGGCCGATCTGCTGCCGGCCCTGGCCGAGCGCCGCCTTGAAGCGGTTGGAGAGGATGTCCATCGGATGTGCTCCTTCGTGGAATCGATCTGAGAGGTCGAGCGTCGTCCGGATCACGCGCCTCCCTCTCTCCTCTGCGGGAGAGGGTGGCCCGCGAAGCGGGTCGGGAGAGGGGAGCGCCGGTGCCGGATACGGCGCTCCCCTCTCCCGACCCCTGCCGACGCAGGGGCCACCCTCCCCCGCAGAGGGGGAGGGATCTGAAGCGTCCGTCGCCCTCAGCGCACGAGGCACGGGCGCTTGTTGTCGAAGGTCCAGTTCGGGACGAGGAACTGCATCGCCGCCGCGTCGTCGCGGGCGCCGAGGCCGTGGTCCAGATAGAGCGCGTGCGCCGCCTCGACCTCGGCCATGTCGATCTCGATGCCCAGCCCCGGACGATCCGGCACCCGCACGAGCCCGCCGCGGATCGCCAGCGGCTCCTTGGTCAGGCGCTGGCCGTCCTGCCAGATCCAGTGCGTGTCGATCGCCGTCACCTTGCCCGGGGCGGCGGCCGCGACGTGGGTGAACATCGCCAGCGACACGTCGAAGTGGTTGTTCGAGTGCGAGCCCCAGGTCAGCCCGTGGTCGCGGCAGAGCTGCGCCACCCGCACCGAGCCGGCCAGCGTCCAGAAATGCGGGTCGGCCAGCGGGATGTCGACGCTGCCGAGCTGGATCGCGTGGTTCATCTGGCGCCAGTCGGTGGCGATCATGTTGGTGGCGGTGGGCAGGCCCGTGGCGCGGCGGAACTCGGCCATGATCTCGCGGCCCGAGAACCCGTCCTCGGCCCCGCACGGATCCTCGGCGTAGGCGAGCACGTCGCCGCGGCCCTTGCACAGGCGGATCGCCTCGGCGAGCGACCACGCGCCGTTCGGGTCGAGGGTGACGCGGGCTTCCGGGAAGCGCTCGTGGATCGCGGTGACGGCGGCGATCTCGTCCTCGCCGGCGAGCACGCCGCCCTTCAGCTTGAAGTCGTTGAAGCCGTAGGCCGCATGCGCGGCCTCGGCCAGGCGTGCGACGGCGTCGGGCGTCAGGGCCTCCTCGTCGCGCAGCCGCATCCAGCCGTCGCGGGCGGTCGGCTCGCGATAGGGCAGATCGGTGCGGCGGCGGTCGCCGACGTAGAACAGGTAGCCCAGCATCTCGACGGCGTCGCGCTGCTGGCCCTCGCCCAGCAGGGCCGCCACCGGCACGTCGAGGAACTGGCCGAGCAGGTCGAGGAAGGCGGATTCCACCGCCGTCACCGCGTGGATCGTGACGCGCAGGTCGAAGGTCTGGAGGCCGCGCCCGCCGGAATCGCGGTCGGCGAAGCGCGCGCGCATCGCGTTGAGCACCGCCTGCCAGGCGCCGAGCGGGCGCCCGACGATCAGGTCGCGGGCCTCCTCCAGCACGCCGCGGATGCGCTCGCCGCCGGGCACCTCGCCGAGGCCCGTCGCGCCGGTGGAATCTTCGAGGATCACCAGGTTGCGGGTGAAGAACGGGCCGTGCGCGCCGCTGAGGTTGAGCAGCATGCTGTCGCGGCCGGCGACCGGCACGACCCGCATTGCGGTGACGGTGGGGGAGCGCGAAAATCCGCGCGACGGGGCATCGACGGCGTCGGCCTGCATGCGTGCCTCCCGGGGCGTTGACGGGACCGGCGTCTGGCGCGCCGTCTGCCGCACGTTCTCGCAAGGATGCCGATGCGGGTCCAAGCCAAAGGCTGGATCGATCGATGCGCGACAGGCATCGATCATCCCGGCGGCAGCGCTGCCAGGATCGCGATCAGGCGCGCGATCAGCGGGTCGTCGCCGTCGCGGCGCCAGGCGAGGTGCAGCTCGGCCGGGCGCGGCGCGGGCAGGTCGAGGGGGCGGAACGCGACGCCCTCGAAGCGCAGACGCTCGGCCGCCGCCGGCACCAGGGCGACCCCGAGGCCGGCACGCACCAGTGCCAGGATCGAGTGGATCTGCGTCAGCTGCTGCAGGATGCGCGGCTGGATGCCGGCCTCGGCGAACAGGCCGCGGACGAGGTCGTGGAAGTAGTGCGCCTCGTTCGGCGCGTAGGCGATGAACGGTTCGCCGTCGAGGTCCGCCAGCGTCAGGCCCGCGTGCGCCGCCAGGCGATTGCCGGCGGGCACGGCGACCACCATCGGCTCGGCCAGCGCCCGCACGGAGGCGAGGTCGGGATGGGTGACCGGCGGGCGCACCAGCGCCGCGTCGATGCGCCCGGCCAGCAGTTCCTCGACCTGATCCTTGGTCACCATCTCGCGCAGCGCGAGCGTCACGTCCGGCAGCGCGGCCCGGGCGGCGATGACGAGGCGGGGCAGGAAGTCGTAGGCCGAAGCCGCCGTGAACCCGAGCTTGAGCACCCCGGCCCTTCCGGCCGCGACCTGGCGGGTGACGTGGGTCGCGGTCTCGGCGAGCCGCAGGATGCGCTGCGCCTCGGGCAGGAAGCTGCGCCCGGCCGCGGTCAGGCGCACCGAGCGGCTGGTGCGGTCGAGGAGCTGCACGTCGAGGATGCGCTCCAGGACCTGGATCTGCCGCGAGAGCGGCGGCTGGGTCATGTTCAGCCGGGCGGCGGCCCGGCCGAAATGCAGCTCCTCGGCGACGGCCGCGAAGCACCGGAGCTGGCTGAAGTCGAACATGCGCGATCCTGGAAAGGCGACCCGGGTTGCGACGTGCCTGGATTGATCGCATCCCGATGCCGGTCGCGGCGAGACGGATGATGGCAGCAAAGCTTCGATCGGTCTCGTCGGCCTGCCTCGCGATGCGCTTGAACGCCTTCGGCTTGCGGAAGACGGTCTCGATCGGGTGGCGTCGCTTCGGCGAGGTGGGTCGTCACGGGCACGTTCGACTTCGCCGTCGTTGACGTTCGTCCGATCGTCCCTCATATTGCGGACATGTTCGCGGGAGTTCCCCGGCTAAATTGCAGGACGACCCCGATGGCCGGCACATCCGCTCCGAACAGCCTCGACATCGCCGAGCAGGTCGCTCGCGTCCTCCGGTCGAACGCCGAGACCCAGAAATTCATTGAGGAACAGGCTAAGCTGCGCGCCGAGGCCGACAAGCTGACGCGCGAGCGAGCCTTGGCACCCTGGCAGATCGCCCTGTCCGGCATGGCCGCGGGTGCTGCGCTGTTCGGCGCGGGCGCCGCCTTCATCAAGGTGTTGGGCGGGTGACTGCCAGCCGCCTCCGCGACGTGCTCGCCCGGCTGCGCTGGTCGCAACGGGGCTTCGCTCAGGCCCTGGCCTGCGATGACCGCCTGGTGCGCCGTTGGGCCTCCGGCGACGCCGCGATCCCACCCGACGTCGCAGGCTGGCTCGAAGCGCTGGCCGAGGCGCATGCCCGCCATCCCGTGCCCGAGGGGTGGCGGCGGCGGTCCGCTTGAGCCGGTTGCGCGGACGTGTTCTGCGGGTCCGCGCAACCTGCGACCGGTCTGGAAGCCGGGCCGGAGACGTGTCGCCTTTGAAGCGTTGCCTTGCCGGCGCGAGCCCGCTCAGCGCAGCTCCACCCGCCGGATCTCGCCGACGACGACGAGGTAGCAGAACACGGCGACGAGCGCGTTCAGCCCGACGAACACCAGCGCGCCGTTGAACGACCCCGTCTGCTGCACGATGTAGCCGATCGCGATCGGGGTGGTGATGCCGGCGGTGTTGCCGAAGGTGTTGAACAGCCCGCCCGAGAGGCCGCCGCCCTGGCGCGGCGAGGTGTCGGAGACGACCGCCCAGCCGAGCGCCCCGACGCCCTTGCCGAAGAAGGCGAGCGCCATCAGCCCGACCACGAGCGCGTCGGTCTGGACGTAGTTGCAGCCGACGATGACCATCGACAGCAGCATCCCGCCGACGATCGGGATCTTCCGCGATGCGGTCAGCGACCAGCCGCGCTTGAGCAGCCGGTCCGAGATCCAGCCGCCCAGGATGCCGCCGACGAAGCCGCAGAGCGCCGGCAGCACCGCGGCGAAGCCCGCCTGCAGGATCGACAGGCCGCGCTCCTTCACGAGGTAGACCGGGAACCAGGTCAGGAAGAAGTACGTCAGCGTGGTGATGCAGTACTGCCCGACGTAGATCCCGAGCAGCATGCGGTTGGCGAGCAGCTGCCGGATCGTGCGGCCGGCGTCGACCTGGGCCACGCCCGCGTCGCGGCCGTCCATGTCGAGGAGGGCGCCGCCCGCCTCGATGTAGTCGCGCTCCCCCTGGTTGATCGCGGGGTGCTCCTTCGGCCCGTAGATCACCTGGGTCCACAGCAGCGCGAAGGCGATGCCGAGCGCGCCCATCAGGGTGAAAACGTGGTGCCAGCCGTAATGGTGGACGACGAAGCCCATCAGCGGCGTGAACAGCACGGTGGCGAAGTACTGCGAGGCATTGAAGAAGGCCGAGGCGGTGCCGCGCTCGGCGGTGGGGAACCACGCCGCGGTGATCCGGGCGTTGGCCGGAAACACCGGCGCCTCGGCGAGGCCGACGAGCAGGCGCAGGCCGAACAGCACCGCCACCGCGGTGAAGCCGGTGAAGAAGCCGACCGCCCCCTGCATCAGCGTGAAGGCCGACCACGGGAAGATCGCGCCGGCATAGACCCACTTCGCGCCGTAGCGGTCGAGCAGCCAGCCGCCGGGCAGCTGCGCCAGGACGTAGGACCAGGCGAAGGCGGAGAAGACGTAGCCCATCGCCACCGCATCGAGGCCCAGGTCCTTGGCCAGCGACGGGCCGGCGATGGAGAGCGTCGCGCGGTCGGCGTAGTTGATGGTGGTGGCGATGAAGAGCATCGTCACGATGAGGAGCCGCACGCGGCTGCGCTTCACCGCGGTCATGGCGAGACCCGCGCTCATACGACCTTCTCCCTGAAGGCGGACCGCCCGGCCGGTGCCGCGGCGGACAGCGGCCGTTCTCTGAAGGCCCCTCGACGGGGCCCCGGCGGCCGCTTGCGATCTCAGGTTAGGAGCGTCCCCGGCGCGGCGTCCAACTCAAAGGCTGGATGGATCGATGCGGCGCGCGCATCGATCGGCGGCGGGAAAGCGACGGGATGACGATGGTCGGGATGAGCGGGGGTGGGGCTTGAGCGGTCGGTACGGGCTGGAGATTCGGGCGGCCAGCGCCGCCGACGCGCCGGGGCTCGCCGCGCTGATCGGCTCGGGCGGCCCGGCGATCGCGGTCCGCGACCTCGCCGAGCGGATCGAGGCCCTGCGCGGCCGCGACGGCGCGGCCCTCGTCGCGGTCGAGTGGGGGCCGCCGGGCGGCCTCGTCGTGCTGCACTGGTACCGCACCCTCGTCGCCGAGCCGACCGCGCAGATCACGACGCTCCTCGTCGCGCCCGACGACCGCCGGCGCGGGCTCGGGCGCCTGCTGCTCAAGGCGGCGGCGCAGGCCGCGCGCACCGCCGGATGCGACGGGCTGGAGATGGTGCTGCCGCCGGACCGGCCGGACCTCGAAGCCTTCTGCGCCGCCACCGGCTTCGTCGCGGCCGGCACCCGCCTGACGCGGCCCCTGCGCAAGCGAAGCGCCGAGCGCTGAGGTCGATGCCGCGTGTCGCGGTCAGTGCAACGTCGCGCCGGGGTCCGGGTCGATCTCGACCGCCTCGGCGAAGGGGAATTCCAGCACGATCTCGCCCGCGGCATCGGTGACGACGAGGTGGGCCGTCATCAGCCGGGCCTGGTCCCGCGCCTCACGCGCTTGGCCGGCGCGCAGCGCCGCCAGGATGGTGTCGCGGGCGGCCTCCCAGGCGGCGTCGGCATCGGGCAGGTCGGCGCCGTCCGGGTCCGTCACCCAGTCGTCGCCGATCCGTGTGTTGAAGAAGTAGCGCGGCACGGTACAGGCTCCTGCAGCATCGGGCTTCACGCACGCGAAGCGGGATCGGAGCAAGACATGGTGAAGCCCAGCCGCGCTGCAACGCCGGACGAGGCCGGCCGGCCCGCGAGGCCGTCGCTGCGGGCGGCGCGGCGGGCTTTTCTGACAGCGGCCCTCGGCCTCGCCTCGCTCGCGGGCGCCCAGGCGCAGCCGGCGGACCTCTCCGACGCGCGGGCGATGGCGCTGGTGCGCGGGCACCGCACGCAGGGCTTCGTCACCGTCGGCCAGAGCCTCGCCTATGCCGAGCGGGCCCGGCCAGACAGCTTTCGGCTGGCGCCCGCCCGGGTCGAGCGACGCGCGGGCGAGCCGTTCACCCGCGTCCGCATCTGCTACTGGCTCCGCCCTGCCGGGCGCCCGGCCGAGCCGGATTGCGGGATCGACTACCTCGTCACCGACGGGCCGCCCCATGTCGAGGTCGCCGAGGCCTTCGGCGGCCTCGGCCGCGAGCTGGAAGCCGGCCGCGAGCGCTTCGTGCGCGCCCTCGACCGGGAGCTCGATCTCCGGCGCGATCCGGCCGCCAAGGCGCTCGGGGATGCGCTCGCGCCCTACGATCCCTACGACCGCCGATAGGGCTGCGGCTGCGGCTGAGCTTGCCGATGGGGGTTCGGATCGCACGGCGTCGAACGTCTTCGAATGGGTCGTGGCCAGCGCCGCGCGGCTCCCTCTGGGGGAAGGGACTCCCGCTTCGACCCGGCCCCTTGGAGGGATCTGCGACGCCGGTCGCTAATGAGGCGCGAGGGCTTTGCTGCCCGGGCGTGCGACCGGCCCAGCGGCGTCCGGCCGCGCTGCCGCGTGGGCCCTGCCCCCCTATCTCCCGGGGGTCGCCAAGAGGACCATCCCGTGCCCGACGAGACGCTGACCGTCTACTACGACGGAGCCTGCCCGCTCTGCCGGGCGGAGATCGGGCATTATCGCCGCTGCCGCGGGGCCGAGCGCATCGCCTTCGTCGACGTGGCGCCGGACGGCGCTCCCCTCGGGCCGGACCTCGACCGTGCGGCGGCCCGCGCCCGCTTCCATGTCCGCGACGCCGACGGCCGGCTCCGGTCGGGGGCGGCGGGCTTCGCCCGGCTGTGGAGCGCGCTGCCGCGCTGGCGCTGGCTCGCGCGGATCGCGCGGCTCCCGGTCGTGCTGCCGCTCGCCTAGATCGCCTATCGCGGGTTCCTGCCGCTCCGCCCCCGCATCGCCCGCTGGCTCGTCCGCAACCGTTGAGAACCTGCCGGCGTGCTTGATCCGGCGCGTCGCGGCCGAGAAGGTAGGGCATGGCTCGCAAGCGCATCCACCCGACGACCGACATCCTGGCCGACGCCCTGCACCGGCTCGGGATCGCGGCGGCCGCGATCGACCGCGAGGCCCTGCGCGTCCGGATGGGCCTGCCCGAGCAGGACGGCTTCGTGGAGGATTCCGCCGTCGCCGCGGCGCTCCGCGACGGGACGGCGCGCCAGGCCTTCTCGCAGACCGGCGTCGCGGCCTTGCGGCTCGCCCTGCCGGCGCTCCGGGCCGAGCCGGGGCGGGACGGCGCCCTCGCCTGGCGGCTCCGGGTCGGCCTGCCGCTCCTCGACGACGGCCGCCTCGACCTGCGCCTCGACGCGCCGCCGGGCGAGGCGGCGGCCGAGATCCTGGAGGAGATGGCGCTCGGCAACGATCCGGCCTGGCGCCTCGACGACCTGCGCCGGGCGCTGGCCGAGACGTCGGCGGCCTCGGCGCGCACGCTCCACCGCACGGTCGCGCGCCTGCGCGACCAGATCCGGGACGACCTCCACGAGATCGGGGCGGACGCGCCGACCTACATCGCCCATCTCGACCGGTCGCTGCGCGCTCGCGTCTTCACGCCCGCGCCGAACCTCGCTCACGCGATCCTCGACACCCTGAAGACGGTGCGGACGCGGGCGAAGGTGGTGGCGCGCGAGGAATCCGGCCGTCGCCGCCTGCGCGACCGGGTCGGGTTCGGCTCCTACATCGACAAGTTCGTGCCCGCCCGCCGGCTGAACCGGCGCATCGTCTTCCACATGGGCCCGACCAATTCCGGCAAGACCTACGCGGCGCTGGAAGTGCTGGCAAAGGCGCCGACCGGGACCTACCTCGCGCCCTTGCGCCTGCTCGCGCTGGAGAACTACGAGGCCCTGCTCGAGCGGGGCCTGCGCGCCGGCATGGTCACCGGCGAGGAGATTCTGGGGGAGCCGGACCCGAGCCACACCGCGCGCACCATCGAGACCGCGGACCTGCGCCGCCCGGTCGAGGTCGCGGTGATCGACGAGATCCAGATGCTGTCCGACCCCGATCGCGGCTGGGCCTGGACTAACGCGCTGTTCGGGATCCCGGCGAAGACCGTGATCGTCTGCGGCTCGGACGACGCGCTCTCGCATGTCCGCCGCGCGGCGGAGGCCGCGGGCGAATCGCTCGACGTCGTGACCTTCGTGCGCAAGACCCCGCTGGTGGCGCTCGACGAGCCCGTGCCCCTCGAATCCGTGCAGCCGGGGGATGCCGTCGTCGCCTTCTCGCGGCGGGCCGTGCACGAGAACCGCGAGGCGCTGGTGGCGGCCGGGCGCAGCGTCGCCACCATCTACGGCGCGCTCTCGCCGGAGGTGCGCCGGGCGGAAGCGGCACGGTTCCGCGACGCCGAGGCCGAGGTGCTGGTCACCACCGACGCGATCGGCATGGGCCTGAACCTCGGACCGCTCAAGCGGGTGATCTTCTCGGCGGTCACCAAGTGGGACGGCACGGCGACCCGCCCGCTCACCAACCCCGAGATCCGCCAGATCGCCGGCCGGGCCGGGCGCTTCGGCTATCAGGACGAGGGCCACGTCTCGGCCACCGACGACGTGAGCCTCGGCCCGATCCGCGATGCGCTGGCCGGCGCGCCGACGGCGCCCGCCGCCGACACCCGGTTCTACGTCCGGCCGGACCTGATCGCGATCGAGGCGGCGGCGGCCGAACTCGGCACCGACTCGCTCGCCGAGGTGCTGACGCATTTTTCCCGCGCGACGTTCTACGAGGGGTCCCCGTTCCAGCCCTCCGCGATGGAGGAGGCGCTGGAGGCGGCGCGCGCGGTCGACACGGCGCACCTGCCGATCCGCGAGGCCTTCGCCTTCGCGGTCTGCCCGATCGACCGGCGCGACCCGGCCTCGACCGCGGTGCTCGACCGCTGGGTCCAGGCCCGCGCGGCCGGCGCCGCCGTCCCGGCTCTGAGGGCCAACGTCGGCGGCGAGCTCGAGTACCTCGAACGCACGGTCAAGCTCGCCGCCGCCTACCTCTGGCTGGCCCGGCGCTTCCCCGACACGTTCGACGAGGCGGAGGCGACCAAGCTGCTGCGCGGCCGCGCCAACGCCGCCATCGAGCAGGCCCTGCGCGAGACGGCCTCGCGCACCGTGGCGGCACGGGCGCGGCCGCGCGTGCCGGCGTGACGTGGCGCTCTTTCCCTCCCCCGCAGAGGGGGAGGGAAGGCGCGCGTGGGCGTCGAAACCGAGCGGATTCGCGAAGAGACCTACTCTGCGCCCTGCCCCGCCGGCCTTGCCAGCAGCACGGCGGTCGCGATCCCGACGGCGAGGATCGTGACGGCGCAGGCGGCGAGCGCCGCGAGCTGGCCGATGCCCTGGAGCGCGACGCCGAGCACGGCGACGCCGAGCGCCTGCCCGCAGAAGAACGAGAAGGCGTGGAGCGCCACCGCCGAGGCGCGGGCGGTCGGGGCGACCTCGGTCACCTGCACCTGAAACGTGTTGTGCAGCATGTAGAAGCCGAGCCCCATCGCGACGAGGGCGGCCGCGTCGAGCTGCCAGCGCCCCGCGAGGCCGATCATGGTCAGGGCACCGGCGCAGACGAGGCCGCCGCCGACCAGCATCCGCTGCATCCCGAGGAACCGGACCAGCAGGCCGACGAGGGCGGAGTAGATCAGCCCGCCGACGGCGAAGCCGGCGAGCGCCAGCCCGGCCTCGCGCGGGCCGCCCTCGCCGCGCGCCTCGATCAGCGGCGCGAGGTGCGGGAAGATGCCGAACACCGCGATCGCCTCGACGAACACCGCCGCGAACAGCACCCGCGCGCGCGGGTTGGCCACGATCGCGCGATAGCGCGTCAGCGCCAGCCCGAATTCCGGCCGTCGCGCCGGGAGGCGGCCGCTCCGGTCGAACCCGAGCAGGGTCGCGGCGCAGCCGAGCACGGCGACCGCGGCGTTGATCGCGAACACGCCGTGCCAGCCGACCTGCCCCTCGATCAGCCCGGCGAAGGTCGAGCCCGAGAGCTGCCCGAGGATCACCGCGACGAGGAAGCGGCCGATCGCCACCTGGCGGCGCTCCATCGGCACCCGGTCGCCCATCAGGGCGAGCGCCAGCGGGATCACCCCGCCGGCCGCGGCGCCCGCCACCATCCGCAGGCCGAAGAGCAGGCGCAGGTCTTCGGCGAAGGCGCAGCCGACCAGCGCCGCCACCAGCACCGCGAGGCACGCGGTGATGACCCGCTCCTTGCCGACCGCGTCGCCCACCGGCCCGAGGATCGGCTGGATCAGCGCGTAGGGCAGCGCGAAGGCGGTCGAGAGCAGCGCCACGGTGTGGGCGTCGCTGCGCAGGTCGCGCGCCAGCACGCCGACCAGCGGCTCGACCGAGCGCCACGCGAAGGTGCTGGAGAAGCCCGCGGCCGCGAGCACCAGGATCAGGCGAGCGATCGAGGAGGTGGAAGGCATGCTGGGCCGCGGCTCGCGAACGCCCGGCCGAGGAGGCCGGATCGGTCCCGGCCTAGCCGACATCGACCGGGTTTGCAGCCCCGCCGAGGCCGTGGAGCCGGCCGTCGGCATGCAAGGCGCCGCCCCTGAAACCCGACCGCGCGCGCCCTCGCCCGGCCGGGCGCACGATCCGGTCAGACGCGTCCGGGTGATCGCCGCGGGCGATCCCGGGGCGACGAGCGGGACATGCGCAGGCTTTGAAAGGCGTTGGCCTCAGAAGACGTGGCGGAGGATGAAGAACAGGACGCCCGCCAGGGTGATCGCCGCCGGCAGGGTCAGCACCCAGGCCAGCGCCATGTTGCGCACCGTCGACATCTGCAGCCCGGAGCCGTTGGCCGCCATGGTGCCGGCGACGCCCGAGGACAGGATGTGGGTGGTCGAGACGGGCAGGCCGTAGACCTCGGCCAGCCCGATCGTGCCGGCGGCGACGAGCTCGGCCGAGGCGCCCTGCGCGTAGGTCAGGTGGGTCTTGCCGATCCTCTCGCCGACCGTGACCACGATCCGCTTCCAGCCGACCATGGTGCCCAGGCCCAGCGCCAGCGCGACGCAGACCTTCACCCAGGTCGGGATGTAGCGCGTGCCGTCGTTGAGCAGGCCGGTATAGGCCTTCAGCGTGCCGGCCTCGGCCTCCGAGAAGCTGGCGCCGTTCTTCGGCAGCAGCCGGATCGCGTCGGCGGCGAGGTACATGTCGTTGCGCAGGTTCGAGGTCTGCGCCGCCGGCACCTGCTTGATCGCACCGTAGTTCCGCACGTTGGCGGCGATGTCGGTGGAGAGGGCCGCGAGCGCGCCGTAGACCGCCGGCTGGTTCAGGTCCTTGGTCTTGAGCGCGTCCGAGACCTGCTTGCGGGCGGCCGCCGCGTCGGGCTGGGCCGTCGTCCCGGCGTGGCTCGCGAACACCGCGCTGGCGCTCTGCGAGGTCTGGATGAAGGCCGGCGTCGTGTCGTCGGCCATGGTGCGGTTCAGGGCGTAGGCGGTGGGCGCCGCGCCGATCAGGATCAGCATGATGAGGCCCATGCCCTTCTGGCCGTCGTTGCCGCCGTGGAAGAACGAGACCAGCGTGCAGGTCAGGATCAGCAGCGAACGGATCCAGAGCGGGGGCGGCGTGTCGCCCTCGGGCGCCTCGTAGAGGTCCTTGCGCCGCACGGTGAGCTTGAGCGCCAGCAGCAGGAGGGCCGCCGCGACGAAGCCAATGAGCGGGCTGAACAGCAGCGCCTTGAACACGCCGAGCGCCTGGGCCCAGTCGACGCCCGAGGTCGCGGAGCCTTCCGGCGCCATCAGCTGGTTGGCCAGCCCGACGCCGATCACCGAGCCGATCAGCGCGTGCGACGAGGAGTTCGGCAGGCCGAAGGCCCAGGTGCCGAGGTTCCAGACGATCGCGGCGATGAGCAGCGCGAAGATCATCGCGTAGCCGGCGCCCGACCCGACCTGCAGGATCAGCTCCACCGGCAGCAGCGTGACGATGGCGTAGGCCACCGCGCCCGAGGACAGCATCACGCCGAGGAAATTGAAGGCGCCGGACCAGATCACCGCCACGAGCGGCGGCATCGAGTGGGTGTAGATCACGGTCGCCACCGCGTTGGCGGTGTCGTGGAAGCCGTTCACGAACTCGAAGGCCAGCGCGATCAGCAGGGCGAGGCCGAGGAGCACGAAGGCGCCGATCGCCAGCGGCGTCTGGCCGACCGCGTTCATGTCGGTGATCAGGCTGACGCCGGCGTAGACCAGGCCCGCCACCAGGATCAGCAGGAACGCGACGATCCCGCCCGGATGCAGGCCGCGATCGAGCGTCGGACCCGGGCGCCGCCTCGGTTCGGCGCCCGACAGGTGCGGTGTCAGGCGGGCAGAATCGGACATGACGGATCTCGACGGCGATCGGACTTCGAACGCCTTCGGATAGGTCGCGTGCGTGACGGTCCGGTGACGGCGCGCGAAAGGACAGTCGATCCGCGCCGGACGACCCGGTCAAGAGCCGGCGAATACCGGTCGAGCGCTCAGTGCCTGCGCGGGCGCCGCGGCGCCGTGGCCGGGGTCTTGTCGCGATTCTCCGCGACGAGCTTGCGCCAGCGGTCCAGGCGGTCGGGGTCGAGGGTTCCGTCGGCGATGGCGGCCTGCACCGCGCAGCCCGGCTCGTGCGCGTGGGTGCAGTCGCGGAACCGGCAGTCGGGCGCGCGCTCGGTGATCTCGGCGAACAGCGTGTCGATCCCCTCCGCGGCGTCGCTGACGTGGAGCGTGCGCATCCCCGGCGTGTCGATCACCCAGCCGCCCCCGGCCATCGCGTGCAGCGAGCGGCCCGTCGTGGTGTGGCGCCCCTTGGCGTCGTGCTCCCGGATCGCGCCGGTCTCCTGCGGCGCGTCCTGGCCGGGCCCGGCCAGGGTGTTGACGAGCGTCGACTTGCCGACGCCGGACGAGCCGACCAGCGCGACGGTCTGCCCGGGCCCGCACCAGGGCGCCAGCGCTGCCGCGGCGTCCGGGCGGCGCGGGTTGACGCCGACCACCGACAGCCCGCGCTGGAGGGCGGCGGCCTGCCGGCGGTAGGCCTCGACGTCGTCGGTCAGGTCGGCCTTGGTCAGCAGGATCACCGGGTCGGTGCCGCCCTGGTTGGCCAGGGCGAGGTAGCGCTCCAGGCGGGCCGGGTTGAAGTCGGCGTTGCACGAGGTGACGACGAACAGGGTGTCGACGTTGGCGGCCGCGGCCTGCGGGACCTTGCCGCCCTCGGTGCGCCTCTGCAGCACGGTCCTCCGCGACAATCGGCGGTGCAGGGTCAGCGTCCGCGGATCGGCCAGGACCCAGTCGCCGACGGTGACGTCGCCGGTGCTGGCGTGGACCGGCAGGATCAGCTCGACGGGGCCGGCCGCCGACAGCGCCGTCAGCCGGGAGCGGTGGACCAGGGCGATCCGCATCGGCGCGAAGCCGGCATCGGCGGCCTCGCACTGGTCCTCGAAGAAGCCGGACCAGCCGAGGCTGGCTGCTTCTGCGGCGCGGAGGGCGTGGGGATCATCGGTCACGGCTTCAGCCCATGACACGGCGCCGGCCGGCTGACCAGTGAGCCGCGCGCGTGCGGAAGCGCCGCGGGATGCCGAAGGCGCAGGATCTGAATTCAATATTCTGCGCGTGGAAGAACGAGTTAATTTCAACGTCGCGACAAATAATGTTCGTTTGCAGGGCAGCCTTGGCTTGCCCTAACCTCCCCCCGAGCGGTCCCGTGCAGCCGAGCCGTCGCGGTCCGTCAAGAATAGAGCCTGAGCCAACAGGTGCCGCAAGGCAGTGGCCGCAAGACCGGAACGGTCGTCGGCAGGGAGAGTCGCGTGAAGAAGAACAAGATCGTCAGCGCCGACGAGGCGATCGCCCTCATCCGCACCGACGACGTCGTCACGACGACGGGCTTCGTGCAGAGCTGCATCCCCGAGGCGCTGCACGCGGCCCTGGAGAAGCGCTTCGTCGAGACCGGCGCGCCCGGCAACCTCACCCTGATCATGACCGCCGGCGCCGGCGACAGCAAAGGCCTCGGCACCGGGCGCCTCCACCACGAGGGCCTGCTCGGGCGGGTGATCGCGGCGAACTTCGGGCGGATGCCCAAGGTGGCGCAGGCCGCGCAGGACAACCGCATCCGCGGCTACAACCTGCCGCAAGGGGTGATCTCGCAGCTCTACCGGGCCTGCGCCGCCGGCCAGCCCGGCCTGTTCTCGAAGGTCGGCCTCCACACCTACGTCGACCCGCGCCACGGCGGCGGCCGCGTGAACACCCTGACGACCGACGAGATCGTCAAGGTCGTGGAGGTCGAGGGCGAGGAGTGGCTGTTCTACCGGGCCACCAAGATCGACGTCGCCTTCATCCGCGCCACCAGCGCCGACCCGTCGGGTAACCTCTGCGTCTCCAAGGAGGCGCTGACGCTGGACAACCTCGCCCAGGCGATGGCCGCCCGCAACAACGGCGGCATCGTCATCGCGCAGGTCGAGCGCATCGTCGAGCAGGGCTCGATCAAGCCCAAGGACGTGCGCGTGCCGGGCATCCTGGTCGATTGCGTCGTGGTGGCGCCGCCCGAGCAGCACCGCATGAACTACGGCGTGCAGCACGACGCGGCGCTCGCCGGCGAGATCCGCGTGCCGGTCACCGGCCTCAAGCGGATGACGCTCGACGCGCGCAAGATCATCGCCCGCCGCGCCGCGTTCGAGCTGCCGCCGAACGGCGTGGTCAACCTCGGCGTCGGCGCGCCCGAAGGCATCTCCTCGATCGCCAACGAGGAGAAGGTCACCCCCTACATCACCCTGACGACGGAAGCCGGCGCCGTGGGCGGCGTGCTCGCCTCGGGCTCGAGCTTCGGCGCGGCCACCAACGCCGACTCGATCATCGACCAGAACCAGATGTTCGACTTCTACGACGGCGGCGGCCTCGACATGACCTGCCTCGGCATGGCCGAGTGCGACGGCGCCGGCAACGTCAACACCAGCCGCTTCGGCGGGCGGCTCAACGGCTGCGGCGGCTTCATCAACATCTCGCAGAATGCGCGCAAGGTGGTGTTCGCCGGCACCTTCACCTCCGGCGGCCTCGTCACCGAGATCGACGAGGGCCGCCTGCGGATCGTGCAGGAGGGCCGCTCGCGCAAGTTCGTCGGATCCGTCGAGCAGAACACCTTCAGCGGGCCGTTCGCGCAGGAGCGGCGGCAGCCGGTGCTCTACGTGACGGAACGCTGCGTCTTCAACCTGACCCAGGCCGGGCTGGAGCTGATCGAGGTGGCGCCGGGCATCGACATCGGCCGCGACATCCTCGCCCACATGGACTTCACGCCGGTGATCGAGAACCCGATCCCGATGGACCCGCGCATCTTCCGCGACGAGCCGATGGAGTTGCTCGCCGACCTCCTGAACCTCAACCTACCCGACCGGGTGAGCTACGACCCGGCGCGCAACCTGCTGTTCGTCAACCTCGAAGGCTGGCAGGTCCGCTCGAAGGGCGACATCGACGCGCTGCGTCAGGTGCTCGAGACCGCCTGCCTGAAGGCCGGGCAGCGGGTGAACTCGGTGGTCAACCACGACGGGTTCCGCATCGGCGAGAACCTCTACGACGACTACGCCGAGATGATCGAGTACCTGTCGAAGTACCACTACCTCACGACGACGCGCTACGCGACGAGCGCCTTCCTGCGCCTGAAGATGCAGGAGGCCCTGAGCCGCCGCGGCCTCGCCCCGCACGTCTTCGAGCGCCGCTCGGAGGCGCACGCCTTCCTCGAAGCCGCCGAGCGCGAGGCCGCGCAGGCCGATGTCGGCGAGCGCCCGCTCCGCGCGGCCGAGTGATCGGAGGTCCGGCCGGACGCCGGGACGCGAGCGTCGGCGCCCGGATCCTGCGCGTCTCGGCCAAGTCGGGTCGAGCCTGAAGGCTCGGCTCATCAAGATGGCGCAAGCATCGATCGGACGCATGCCTGTCATCGAACCCGTGACGGGAACTCCGGGCGACGAGCACGCTTGGCTAAGTCTGATGTCGGGGGCTGCCGCGACGCCGGATCGAATCCGTCGATCGGGCAGGGTCGCCGGGACGCAGCCCTGCCCGACGCCGAAAGCGAGACGACCGTGCCCTTCTTCGAGAGTCGTTGGCTCTACGCCTCGCCCGTGAACGCGACCGAGCGGCATCTCGGCCGCACGTTGCGCGCGATGTACGAGGCCTTGCCGACGCCGCCGCCCTCCGAGCAGCTCTGCACGCTGTTGCGGAAGCTCGACGACGCCGTCGCGGCGGCCGATCCGACGCCTTGACGGGTCGGAGGCCGCCCTCGACCGGCGGGCCGCGCAGCGCGCCGTCGGTCTCCGCTTCGTCCGAGGCGTCACCGGGTTCCACGGGCAAGCCGCCGTCCGCCCGGACGCTGGCGCCCGACCATGAGAGCCGTCTCCTCCACGCCGGCCGGACGTCGTCGCCGACGCGATTTCTCCGGCTCTGCCAAGCGCTTGGCCAAGAGCTTGGCCAAGAGCTTGGCCAAGCTCTTCAAAGTCACGCAGCACCTCAAATCCAGGCGGCGCCTCGCCGCATCCGTCTCGCGGCGCGCGAGGACGGTCCGGGCCGATGATGGTTCCGGGCGTGGGAAATCTTTCTTTTCACTGATCCGAATGCAAGCATTGCCCCGAGAGAGACCGGACTTGGCGGCGATGCAGCCTATCGAAACGGTCACGACCCAGGTAGATGCTGGATCACGACAGGGGGAAGACATGACGCGTATCGATGGCGCCGAGGTCCTGAAGCGGACGCTCGCGGACGACGAGGCCGCCATCCTCGATGCCTGGACCGTGTCCCTTCGGGAGGGGACATCCCTTCAGAGCGGCCGCATCCGCGAGGCCGAGCTCCAGACCCAGGCCAGGGCGGTCTATCGCCAGCTTCGGGACGCTTTCGCCGCGGGCGGGCTCGACGCCGACGCGGAGGGCTTCGCCCAGCTCCGCGACACCCTCGCCGACATCTCGCGCTCGCGGGCGATCCAGGGCTTCACGCCGACCGACACGGCCAACTTCGTGTATTCTCTCAAGCCGCCGGTCTTCGAGGCCCTCGAGAAGGCCCACGCGACGGACGCGGCGACGCTGGCGGCGGGGACCCGGGCCGCGAGCAGGGTGCTCGATCGGCTCGGCCTGCACACCATGGAGGTGTTCCTGGCCAGCCGCGAGGAGGTGATCGGGCGCCAGGGCCAGGAGATCGCCGAGCTCTCGACCCCGGTGGTCCGGCTCTGGGACGGCATCCTCGCGCTGCCGCTCATCGGCACCCTCGACAGCGCCCGGACCGGCGTCGTGATGGAGAACCTGCTCCAGGCGATCGTCGACGAGGAGGCCGAGATCGCCATCATCGACATCACCGGCGTGCCGACCGTCGACACCCTGGTGGCGCAGCACCTGCTGAAGACCGTCGCGGCGGCGCGGCTGATGGGCGCCGACTGCATCGTCTCCGGCATCCGGCCCCAGATCGCCCAGACCATGGTCCATCTCGGCGTCGAGCTGAACGTCGTCTCGAAGGCGACCCTGGCCGACGCCTTCGCCGTCGCCCTGAGGCGGACCGGCCGCAAGGTGGTGCGCCAGCAGGCCTCCATCGAGGGACGCGGCTGACGCCATGGACCGCATCCCGATCCTCAAGCTGGGTGGCGCCCTCATCGTCACCATCCAGGTCGACATGCACGACCGCCTCGCCCTCGCGCTGGAGGAGGACCTCACCGCGATGATCGCGCGCACCGGCGCACGCGGCGTCCTGCTCGAGATCTCGGCGCTGGAGATCGTCGATTCCTTCATCGGGCGCATGCTGGTGAGCATCGCCGCCGTCTCGCGCGTCCTCGACGCGGAGACGGTCGTGGCCGGCATGCGGCCGGCGGTCGCCATCACCCTGGTCGAGCTCGGCCTGGAGCTGACCGGCATCAAGACCGCCCTCAACGTCGAGCGCGGCATGGCGCTGATCCAGGCGCGGCTCGCCGAGGAGGAGGACGGCTGCGGGGGCGACCGTGAAGGCCACGAAGGCTGAGCCCCCCAAGGCCGAGACCCTCGCGATCCGCTCGGGCGACGACGTCGTGCGGGTGCGCCAGCGGGTCCGCGCGCTCGCCATCGAGATCGGCCTCGGGCTCGTCGACCAGACCAAGATCGTCACCGCCGCGAGCGAGCTCGCGCGCAACACCCTCGACTACGGCGGGGGCGGCCACGTCCACGCGGAGATCGTCCAGGCCGGGACGCGCAGGGGCCTGCGCCTGACCTTCGAGGATCAGGGCCCCGGCATCGCCGACATCGATCAGGCGATGACCGACCACTACACTTCCGGCGGCGGGCTCGGCCTCGGTCTGGGCGGCGCCAAGCGGCTCTCGAACGAGTTCCACATCGCGTCGACCCCAGGAGCCGGCACCCGCGTGACGATCGCGCGGTGGAAGTGAGCATGCACCGGATCACCGTGACGGAAGCGAGCCAGGTGGCCGAGGCGCGGCGGCGCGCCGTCGCCGTGGCGCAGGGCATCGGCTTCGACGAGACCGCGGCCGGACGCGTGGCCCTGGTCGTCACCGAGCTCGCCACCAACGTCGTCAAGTACGGCGTGCCGGGCGAGGTCCTGGTGGGCACCTACGAGGACGGGACCGGCTCGGGGGTCGAGATCCTCGCCCTCGACAAGGGCAACGGTTGCCAGGATCTCGGCCTCGCCCTGCGCGACGGCCATTCCACCGGCGGCAGCGCCGGCGAAGGGCTCGGCGCGGTGCGTCGCCTTTCCGACGCCTTCGACATCGTCTCCCGGCCCGGCCTCGGCACCGCGGTGCTGGCGCGCCTGTCGATCGACAGGACGCGCACCCCGGACGGCGTGCCCGGCTTCGGCGCGGTGACGGTGCCGCTGAAGGGCGAGACCGCCAACGGCGACGCCTACGCCGTGCGCGAGCGCGACGACGGCTGGACCGCCATCGTGTCGGACGGCCTCGGCCACGGGCCGGAGGCCGCCAAGGCGTCCGAGGAGGCACTCAAGCTGTTCCGGCGCCATCGCGACGAGCCGCCCGCCGCGATCCTCGCCGCCATCCACGCGGGCCTCTCCCACACCCGGGGCGGCGCGATCTCCGTCGCGCGCTACGCCCGGGATCGTGCCACCCTCGCGCTGGCCGGCATCGGCAACGTCGCCGGGGCGGTGGTCTCCGGCGCGGCGATGAAGCGGACGGTCAGCCTGGCCGGGACGGCCGGCCACGCGGCCCGGCGGATCCAGGAGTTCGAGTACCCGATGCAGGCGCGGGACGTGTTCGTGCTCTGCTCCGACGGCATCGCGACGGGCTGGTCCCTCGACGCCCATCCGGGCCTCGCCGGCGCCCACCCGACCCTCGTGGCCGGGGTCATCCTGCGCGACTTCGCCCGCGCCCGCGACGACGCCACCGTGCTCGTCGTGCGGGGGGACCCGGCATGAGGTGGCCGCTGCTCTCGAGCCTGGTCGAGCACGAGGACGACATCATCGCGGTGCGCCAGCGGGTGCGCGGGCTGGCCGAGCGCCTCGGCTTCGGCGTCCAGGACCAGACCCGGATCGCCACGGCCCTGTCCGAGATCGCGCGCAACGCCTACGGCTACGCCGGCGGCGGGCGGGTCGAGTACGGCCTCGACGCGGTGGAGGGCGGCCAGATCCTGCTGATCCGCGTCCGCGACGCGGGGCCCGGCATCCCGCATCTCGATGCCATCCTGGAGGGGCGCTACCGCTCGACCACCGGGCTCGGCATCGGCATCACCGGGTCGCGCCGGCTGATGAACCGCTTCGAGATCGAATCCGTCGTCGACCACGGCACGATGGTGACGTTCGGGATGCGGCTGCCGTTCGGCTCCGAGACCTTCACGGGGCGCCGGCTGACCACCCTGGCCGACGACGTTGCCCGGGCCCGGACGGACGAGCCGGCGACCGCCATGCGCGAGCAGAACCGCGAGCTCCTGCGCAGCCTCGCCGAACTCGCCGAACGCGAGGAGGAAGCCCAGCGCCTGAACCGGGAGCTGTCCGACACCAACCGGGGCGTGGTGGCGCTCCACGCGGAGCTGGAGGCGCAGGCCGCCCTCCTCCGCGAGGCGGGGGCCCTCCTCGAGAGCCAGGTGGCGGCCCGCACCGCCGAGCTCGCCGCGGCGAACGCCCGGCTCCTCGCCGAGGCGGCCGAGCGCGAGCGGATGGAGCAGGACCTCCGGCAATCGCAGAAGCTCGAGGCGGTCGGCCAGCTGACCGGCGGCGTGGCGCACGACTTCAACAACCTGCTGACCATCATCCGCTCGTCCGTCGACTTCCTGCGCCGGCCGGACCTGCCGGAGGACCGGCGCAAGCGCTACATGGACGCCGTCTCCGACACGGTCGACCGCGCCGCCAAGCTCACCGGGCAGCTCCTGGCCTTCGCGCGCCGGCAATCCCTCAAGCCGGAGGTGTTCGAGGTTGGGGCGTGCCTGAACGGCGTGGCCGAGATGCTCGACACCATCACCGGCGCGCGCATCCGCGTCCGGGTCGAGGCGTCGGACAGGCCGGCCCTGGTGCGCGCCGACCTCAACCAGTTCGAGACGGCCCTGGTGAACATCGCCGTCAACGCCCGCGACGCGATGGACGGCAGCGGGACGCTGACGATGCGGGTGGCGGCCGGGCAGGCCATGCCGACGATCCGGGGCCATGCCGGCTCGCGCGGGCCGTTCGCCGCGGTCTCGCTCGCCGACACCGGCTCGGGCATTCCCCTCGACGTGCTCGGGCGCATCTTCGAGCCGTTCTTCACCACCAAGGACATCGGGCGCGGCACGGGGCTCGGGCTCTCCCAGGTGTTCGGCTTCGCCAAGCAGTCCGGCGGCGACGTCGACGTGACGAGCGAGATCGGCCGGGGCACGACCTTCACCCTCTACCTGCCCGAGGTCTCGTCGGAGGCGGTCGAGGCCGCCGTCGCCGACCCCGACGCCGCCCTGTCGCCGGCGGGGCTGGGCCAGCGCATCCTGCTCGTGGAGGACAACCTCGAGGTCGGCGCCTTCTGCTCGCAGATCCTCGAGGACCTCGGTTACGCGCCCGAATGGGTGGTCAACGCGGAGGAGGCGCTCGCGCGCCTCGGGACGGACGGGGCCGGCTTCCGGGCCGTCTTCTCCGACGTCGTCATGCCCGGCATGGGCGGCATCGAGCTCGCCAAGGCGTTGCGCCTCCGCATCCCGGCCCTGCCGGTGGTGCTGGCCTCGGGCTACAGCCACGTGCTCGCCCGCGAGGACAGCCACGGCTTCGAGCTGCTGCACAAGCCCTACTCGGCCGCGCAGGTCGGCCGGGTCCTGCGCCGGATCATCGGCACCGCATCCCCGGCCCCCGACCCCCCGGAGCACGGCCGATGACGCAGGATCAGACGGCGCTCGCCGCGCTGTCCGAGCGCGACCGCTCGCCGCCCTCGCGGAGTACGGGATCCGCGACAAGCTCGACATGCGCCGGGCTCTCGGCGCGAACGGGCTGTCCTGACATCCGATACGGCGGACACCGAGGTCCGTGGGAGCGTCGTCCGGCCGTCGGCCGGACGCGTCTCGCACCGACGGATCACACGTCGAGGTTGGCCACGCTGAGCGCGTTCTCCTGGATGAACTCGCGCCGGGGCTCGACCACGTCGCCCATCAGCTTGACGAACAGGTCGTCGGCGTCGGTGGTGTCCTTGACCTTGACCTGGAGCAGCGAGCGGATGTCGCGGTCGAGCGTCGTCTCCCACAGCTGCTGCGCGGTCATCTCGCCCAGGCCCTTGTAGCGCTGGAGCTGGAGCCCCTTCCGGCCGAACGCCATCACCGCCTCGAACAGCGCGACCGGCCCGTGCAGGACCGTCGATTCGCCCTTGCGCGAGAAGGTGACCGGCTCGCCGTAGATCTCGCGGAGCGCATCGGCGCGGTCGGCGAGGCGGCGCGCCTCCTGCGAGGCGATGAGGCCGGCATCGAGCGTCGCGACCTGGCGCACGCCGCGCAGCGTGCGCCCGAAGACGTAGCCGCCCTCCGACGCCTCGCCCTGCCAGCCCTGCTCGATGTCGTCGGCGATGGCGTCGAGGCGCCTGGCCGTGACGTCGGCCAGGACCTCGGCCTCGCCCGCGTGCTCGGCCGCCTCCGGCCG
The DNA here is from genome assembly GCF_022829745.1 of Methylobacterium sp. E-016. Taxonomy (NCBI): domain Bacteria; kingdom Pseudomonadati; phylum Pseudomonadota; class Alphaproteobacteria; order Hyphomicrobiales; family Methylobacteriaceae; genus Methylobacterium; species Methylobacterium sp. E-016. The sequence continues at coordinate 46,902 of NZ_JAKSYF010000062.1, read as the reverse complement.
GAAGGCGCCGGCCAGCACCGCCTGCTCGACTACCGAGCGGTCGTAGCGGGTGTGCAGGCCGAGCAGGATGCCGCGGAAGGTGCGGGCCTCCTCGACCAGCGTCTTGAGCTGCGGGCCGCCGAAGGCCGCGCCCGAGGCCAACGTCAGGGTCGCGCCCTCGACGCCCTGGTCGATCAGGTAGTCCTCGAGGGCGCGCTCGTCCTTGAGGTAGAGCGCCTTGCGCCCGCGCTCGGCTTTGTAAAGCGGCGGCTGGGCGATGTAGAGGTGGCCGCGCTCGATCAGCTCCGGCATCTGCCGGAAGAAGAAGGTCAGGAGCAGGGTGCGGATGTGCGAGCCGTCCACGTCCGCGTCGGTCATGATGATGATGCGGTGGTAGCGCAGCTTGTCCGGGTTGAAGCCCTCGCGGTCGGTCGAGGACCGTCCGATCCCGGCCCCGAGCGCGGTGATCAGCGTGCCGATCTCGGCCGAGCCGAGCATCCGGTCGGCGCGCACGCGCTCGACGTTGAGGATCTTGCCCCGCAGCGGCAGCACCGCCTGGAAGGTGCGGTCGCGGCCCTGCTTGGCCGAGCCGCCGGCCGAGTCGCCCTCGACCAGCAGGATCTCGCACTTGCTCGGGTCGCGCTCCTGGCAGTCGGCGAGCTTGCCCGGCAGCGAGGCGATGTCGAGCGCGCCCTTGCGGGTCACGGTCTCGCGCGCCTTGCGCGCGGCCTCGCGGGCCGAGGCCGCCAGGATCACCTTGCCCATCACCGACCGGGCCTGGGACGGGTTCTCCTCCAGCCAGTTCGACAGGCCCTCGTTCAGCACGTTCTCCACCGCCGGGCGCACCTCGGAGGAGACGAGCTTGTCCTTGGTCTGCGACGAGAACTTCGGGTCCGGCACCTGCACCGAGATCACCGCGGTCAGGCCCTCGCGGCAATCCTCGCCGGTGAGGGTGATCTTCTCGCGCTTGGCGATGCCCGACGATTCCGCGTAGCCGGTGATCTGGCGGGTCAGCGCGGCGCGGAACCCCGCCATGTGGGTGCCGCCGTCGCGCTGCGGGATGTTGTTGGTGAAGGGCAGCACCGTCTCGTTGAACGAGTCGTTCCACCAGAACGCCACCTCGACGCGGATGCCGTCGCGCTCCGAGCGCACCATGACGGGCTTGGACACGCCCTCGATCGGCTTGCGCGAGCGGTCGAGGTAGCGCACGAACGCCTCGATCCCGCCCTCGTAGTACAGCTCTTCGCGCCGGTGCTCGGGGTGGCGCGCGTCGGTCAGCACGATCCGGACGCCGGAATTGAGGAAGGCGAGCTCGCGCAGGCGCTTCTCCAGCGTCGCGAAGTCGAACTCGATCATCGTGAAGGTGTCGGTGGAGGGCAGGAAGCTGACCTCCGTCCCCTTCCGCCCGTTGCCGGGGCCGAGGACCTTGAGCGGGGCCACGGCGTCGCCGTGGCGGAACTCCATCGTGTGCTCCTTGTCGTTGCGCCAGATGCGCAGGCGCAGCCACTGCGACAGGGCGTTGACGACCGAGACGCCGACGCCGTGCAGGCCGCCCGAGACCTTGTAGGAATTCTGGTCGAACTTCCCGCCGGCGTGGAGCTGGGTCATGATGACCTCGGCCGCCGAGACGCCCTCCTCCTTGTGGATGTCCACCGGGATGCCGCGGCCGTTGTCCGAGACCGTGCAGGAGCCGTCGGCGTTCAGCGTCACGGTCACGAGGTCGGCATGGCCCCCCAGGGCCTCGTCGATGGCGTTGTCCACCACCTCGTAGACCATGTGGTGCAGGCCCGAGCCGTCGTCGGTGTCGCCGATATACATGCCGGGGCGCTTGCGCACGGCATCCAGGCCCTTGAGCACGCGGATCGACTCCGCGCCGTAGGCGTCGACGAATTCGGCGGGGGGCACGGCGCCCTGGGACAGGTCGTTCGGGTTCTGGTCAGACATCAAGGTCCTCGGGCAGGCGGGTCCGAGCGCGAGGGTCCGGCGCCCGCTTGGGAGCAGCCCCGCCTGCGATTCGATCAGTCCGCCTCATATAGGCGTTCCGCCTTGAAATTGCATCGTTTCCAGGCTTGCACGGCCTGGCTCGGTCCCGTGTTCTGACGCGGCCGCCTTAACGTCGGGTTAGGCCTGAATCCCGCCGGCCGTCGCCGCGTCGAGGCGTGCGATCGCATCGGGCGGGAGGCGCAGCGTGGCGGCCCCGATCAGCTCGTCGAGCTGCGCCACCGAGGTCGCGCTGGCGATCGGCGCGGTGATGCCGGGGCGCGCCATGATCCAGGCGAGCGCCACCTGCGCCGGGCTGGCGCCGTGCTCGGCGGCGACCGCATCGAGCACGGCGAGCAGCGCGAAGCCCTTCGGCGTCAGGTACTTCGACACCCGGTTCTCGCGGGCGCGGCCGGCGGCGGACTCCGCCGAGCGGTACTTGCCGGTGAGGAAGCCGGCCGCGAGCGAGAAGTAGCCGATCACGCCGAGCCCGGCCTCGCGGCAGACCGGCTCGAGCTCGGCCTCGTAGCCGCGCTCGGCCAGGCTGTAGTCGGGCTGCAGGCATTCGTAGCGCGGCAGGCCCGCGCGTTCCGCGACGGCCAGCGCCTCGCGCAAGCGCGCGGCGGAAAAATTCGAGGCGCCGATCGCCCGCACCTTGCCCGCCTGGATCAGGCGCTCGTAGGCGCGCAGCGTCTCCTCCTGCGGGGTCGCCGCGTCGTCGGCATGCGACTGGTACAGGTCGATCCGGTCGGTCCGGAGCCGGCGGAGCGAGGCCTCGCAGGCCTCGGCGATGCGCGCGGGCGCGAGGCCGGTCCTGCCCCCGCCCATGTCCATGCCGACCTTGGTCGCCAGCACGACCTTGTCCCGCGTGCCGCGCGCGGCGAACCAGCGGCCGATCACCGCCTCCGACTCGCCGCCCGCATGCCCGGGGGCCCAGCGCGAGTAGACGTCGGCCGTGTCGACGAAGTTCAAGCCCGCGTCGACGAAGCGGTCGAGGATCGCGAAGGACGTGGTCTCGTCGGCCGTCCAGCCGAAGACGTTGGCGCCGAGGCACAACGGGGCGACGGACAGGCCGGAGCGGCCGACGGGGCGCGTTTCCATGGCGCTCAACCCTGCAGGAACGGGTTCGAGACCCGCTCCTCGCCGAGCGTCCCGGTGGGGCCGTGGCCGGGGATGAAGGCGAGGTCGTCGCCGAGCGGCAGCACCTTCTCACGGATCGCGCGGATGAGCTGGTCGTGGTTGCCGCCCGGCAGGTCGGTGCGCCCGACCGAGCCCTTGAACACCACGTCGCCGACCAGGGCGAAGCGCGCGTCGCGGCTGACGAACACCACGCTGCCGGGCGAATGGCCGGGGGCATGCAGGATGTCGAAGGCCAGCGGCCCGACGGTCACGGCGTCGCCCTCGTCGAGCCAGCGGTCGGGCACGACCGCGCGGGCGCCGTCGATGCCGTAGTTGGCGCCGGTCTCGGGCAGCGAGTCGAGGAGGTAGCGGTCGGCCTCGTGCGGGCCCTCGATCGGCACGCCGAGGCGCTCGCGCAGCTCGGCCGCGCCGCCGGCATGGTCGATATGCCCGTGCGTCAGCAGGATCTTCTCCACGCTCACGCCCTGCTCGGCGATCGCCGCCTCGATCCGGTCGAGGTCGCCGCCGGGATCGACCACGGCGCCGACCTTGGTCGCGGCATCCCAGATCAGGGTGCAGTTCTGCTGGAAGGGCGTGACCGGGATGATCCCGACGCGGGGCGTGCCTGGCATGGTGGTCCGTTCACCGAGTGGAGGGTGGAAGCGCTGCCCGTTCTAACCCCGATCGGGTCGAGCCGCACCCCGGGGGCGGCCGCACCGCAGGAGCGCTTGTATCCGAAATGCGACGGCTCGGCCGATTCATCGCGCGTGCGCCGCCGCCGGCTGGTTGGTTGACGGTGCAACCGATACAACTTTGTGCACAATCCGTCGTCCGTCTCGCCTTCCTCCAACTCGTCTTCGTCCGTCTCGCGGATCTGCGCCGTGCCCGTGCCCGTGCCCGTGCCGCCCGCCTTCGTCGACATCGCCGCGCGGTTGCCGGTCGCGCCGCGCGTCGACCGCATCGGGTGACCGCGATGGCGTTCCGGCGCTTGCGGGGGCGCGTCCGCCTCCGCCGGATCGTGCCCGCCCTGATGCTGGCCCAGCTCGTATCCGCGGCGGCTGGGGCGGAGGCCGCGGCAAGGCCGGAGGCGGAGGTCCGATCCGGATCGGACGACGGCGTCACCCTCGACACGCTCTCCGTCGTCGGCGAGGCCCGCCCCGACGAGCCCCGCGGCTTCGGCGTGTCCGCTCCGCCCGGATCGGCCCCGAGCCCGATCGAGAACCCCGTCGGCCAGGTGGTGACGTCGATCGGGCGCGCGGGCGCGATCGACGACCGGCCGCCGACGGGGATCGGCGCCGTGCTCGCCAACAGCCCCGGCGTCACCGTCCGCCAGGGGCTCGGCGGCCGCGACGTGGTGATCTCGATCCGCGGCAACAACGCCCGCTCCACCGGCATCACCCGCAACATGGTGGTGCTGGAGGACGGGTTCCTGGTGACGCAGGCCGACGGCGCCTCGCGCTTCGACCTGTCGGATCCCCGCGCCTATTCGCGGATCGACGTGTTCCGCGGGCCGCAATCGGCCCTGTTCGGCAACTATGCCAGCGGCGGCGCGCTGGCCTTCCGCACCCGCACCGGCCGCGAGATCGACGGCGCCGAGGTCGCGGTCGACGCCGGCAGCTTCGGCGTCCTCAACACGTCCTTCGCCGTCGGCCAGGCGAGCGGCCCGTTCGAGATCAGCCTGTTTTCCAGCGACGCGCGCGGCAACGGCTACCAGGGCCATGCGAGCTTCGACACCCAGACCGTCAACCTGCTGGCGAGCTACACCCCGAGCCCGGACGACCGCTTCACCCTCAAGGTGATCGACAACGTGGTCTCCACCGGGCTGCCGGCGCGCGCGTCGCTGAACCAGTTCACCCTCAACCCGTACCAGCGCGGCTGCGAGACCGCCGCGACGGCGGCGCCCGGCTGCGCGACGGTCGCGATCCTGCGCAATGGCATCTTCGGACGGACCGTGGCGGTGACCGCCGACGAGGGCGGCTTCGGGCGCGACGACCGCCGCACCGTCGTCGCCGGCCGCTGGGAGCACGACGTCGACGCGCAGACGACCTGGCGCGTCCAGGCCGGCTACGACGAGCGCCGCTACGACCAGCCGTTCTACACCCTGGCGGGCCGCGCCAGCCTGCCCTCGGTCAACCTCGCCGCCGACCTGACCCGGCGCGGCGAGCTGTTCGGGCTGGCCGCCACCGGCTACCTCGCGCTGAGCTACGACACCATCGACATCCGCGCGCCCACCTTCAACCGGGCGGCCTACGGGGGACCGCGGATCGGCGCGCTGATCGGCCTGCAGGAGGCGATGCAGGACAACCTTGGCGGCCGAGCACGGGCCGAGATCGCCGTGTCCGACCGCTGGACCGCCGTGCTCGGGATCGGCGCGACGCGGACCGCGATCGCCGGGCGCAACACCACCTTCGCCTACACGGCCGCCGGCGCCGCCTCCGCCGTCACCGGGGTCGACCCGACCTACGTCAACGTCGCGCCCGAGCTGATCCTCGTCTACCGGCCGGATGCGGACTGGGCCCTGCGCGGCCGGGTCGCCGCCGGCTACGCGACGCCGTCGGTCGGCAACCTGTTCGTCACGCCGGCCGGCATCCCCGGCGACAACACCGGGCTCCGGTCGCAGGAGAACCTCGGATTCGACCTCGGCGCGGACTGGTCCCCGACGGCGGGCGTGCGCGTCAGCCTCACCGGCTTCTACGAGCTCTTCCGCAACGAGCTGGTCGGCCAGTCGCCGGGGGCGGGGCTCCTGTCCTACACCTTCAACGTGCCGGCCTCGGAGCACCGCGGCATCGAGCTCGGGGCGGAGGCGGCGCTCGGCTCGGGCTGGCGCGGCACGCTGGCCTACACCTTCGACGCCCAGGTCTACACGCGGTTCGTCGAGCGCCTCGCGGCCGGCCCGCTCACCGCCGCGTTCGACCGGGCCGGCAACCGCATCGTCGGCGTGCCGGAGCACCAGCTCCTCGCCCGGATCGGATACGACGTGCCGGCCGGGCCGCTCGCCGGCCTCGGCGCCTACGCCGAGGCGGTGGCGCAGGACGGATCCTTCCTCGACAACGCCAACCTGCTGCGGGTGCCGGGCTTCGCGGTCCTGAACCTCAACGTCCACTACGCGACGGCGCTTGTCGGCGACGTCCGGCGCCTCGACCTCTACGGCGAGGTCCGCAACGTCCTCGACACCGCCTATGTCGGCGCCGCCAACCCGCTGGCGAACACGCTGAGCCCCGTCACCGGCTTGCAGAACGGCCGCGCCGTGCTCGCGAACACGAGCGGCACGATCTTCGCCGGCCCGCCGCGGATCTTCATGACCGGGATGCGGCTGCGATTCTGAGCCTCGTCGCGCGCGGTCGATGGAGCGCGCGGGAGGACGATGCTCTCGGGGTCTCGCTCAGTCGGCCGCCCCGCCCTTCGGCCGGCGGAAGCCGTCGTGGAGCGCCAGCATCTCCGCCATGCCCAGCGCCCGGCTGCTCCAGCGGGTCTCGGCGGTGTTCACCTGGGTGAAGCGGTCGTGCGAGCGGCCGCCATAGGCGCCGAACAGCACCAGCGCCTCCGCGCCGTCGGGCGCCGGGCGGTCGATCCGGTAGGAGGGCGGGCCGCCCTTCGCGGTCACCCCGATCCGCACCACGGCGTCGCCGAAATGCTTCTGGCACATCCGCATGGTGGCGAGCACCGCGCGGAGATAGGCCTCGCCGTCCTCGAGGTCGGGCAGCACGTCGGCGATGGTCGCGTCGGGCGAAAGTGGGGGGCGTCGGGGCATCGGGTTCTCGCTTCCCGGTCTCCCCTACCCTGCCGCGGCGGCAAGCGCGAGGCGCCGGTCAGGTCGGCTTGCGCTTCAGTAGCGCGTCGAGCCCGCCGACCCGAAACCAGTGATAGCCGTAGCCCTCCAGGTAGAGGCCGTGGCGCCCGGCATCGTCCGCCTCGCTGCGCTCGCCCGTGAGCAGGTCGATCAGCAGCAGGCCGTCCGGCGCGGGGACGCCGGTGTCGAGCGCGACCTCGGTCGGGCCGGGCCCGAGGTTGTGGAGGCACAGCACCGCGTTGCCGCGCCAGTCGTAGCGGAGCGCCAGCACGGCCGGCTGGCCGGTCTCGAGCGCGGTGACATCGCCCCAGCCGATCTCCGGCGCCTCCTTGCGCAGGCGGATGATGCTCTGCATCCAGTTGAGGAGCGAGCCGGTCTCGTGGCGCTGGTCCGCGACGTTGACGTGCGCGTAGCCGTAGGCGCCGTGGTCGATCGGCGGCATGGTCGGCGTCGCCGACCGGGTGAAGCCGCCCTGCGCCTCGGGCGTCCACTGCATCGGCGTGCGGGCGCAGTCGCGCTCCTTCAGGGTCAGGTCGTCGCCCATGCCGATCTCGTCGCCGTAGCGCAGCACCGGGGTGCCGGGCAGCGTGAACATCAGCGAGTAGGCCAGCCGGATGCGGCGCGGGTCGCCGTCGAGCATCGGCGCGAAGCGGCGCCGGATGCCGCGGTCGTAGAGCTGCATGCCCTTGTCGGGGCCGAACCTCTCGAAGACGGTCTGGCGCTGCTTCTCGGTCAGGCGACCGAGGTCGAGCTCGTCGTGGTTCCTCAGGAAGATGCCCCACTGGCAGGAGAGCGGCCGGGGCTTGGTCCGCTCGATCGCCTTGACGAGCGGCCGCGCGTCGTGGGCCGCCAGCGCGTAGAAGGTCGCCTGGTTGACCTGGAAGTTGAACATCATGTGCGCGCGGTCGGCGTCGTCGCCGAAATAGTCGAGGTCCTGGCGGGGCAGGATGTTGGCCTCGGCCAGGATGATCGCGTCGCCCTTGCGCCATTGCAGGAACTCGCGGAAGTCGCGCAGCATGTCGAACTGCTCGCGCGGCGCGCCCGTCACGTCGGCGCCCTTCTCGGCGATGACGAAGGGCACCGCGTCCATGCGGAAGCCCGAGACCCCGAGCTCGATCCAGAAGCCCATGATCTTCAGGATCTCGGCCAGCACGGCGGGGTTGGCCGTGTTCAGGTCGGGCTGGAAGTCGAAGAAGCGGTGGAAGTAGTAGGCGCCCGCCGCCTCGTCCCAGGTCCAGGTCGTCGTCTGGACGCCGGGAAACACCATGCCTTCGTCGGCGTTGGCCGGCTTCTCCTTCGACCAGACGTACCAGTCGCGATAGGGCGAATCCGGGTCGGAGCGGGCGGATTGGAACCAGCGGTGCTGGTCCGAGGTGTGGTTGACCACGAGGTCGATCAGCACCCGCAGGCCGCGCTGCTTGGCGGCGTGGGTGAAGGCCACGAAGTCCCCGAGCGACCCGTAATCCGGGTCGACCCCGTAATGGTCGGCGATGTCGTAGCCGCCGTCGCGCTTCGGCGAGGGCTGGAACGGCATCAGCCACACCGCCGTGACGCCGAGCCCCTGGAGGTAGTCGAGCCGCCGCTCCAGCCCGGCGAAATCGCCGATCCCGTCGCCGTCGGCATCCATGAAGGTGGCGACCGACAGGCAGTAGATGACGGCGTTCTTGTACCAGAGGTCGGTGATCATCGGGCCTCGCGAGGTCGAAGGGGGCCCGACGCGCGCGGCGGGACGGAGGAAGCCGGCCGGTCCGCTACTTCCGCGCATGCTCCATGTAGGCGCGCAGCACGGCGTTGATCCGGGTCTGATATCCGCGTCCCTGGCCCTGGAAGAAGGCCAGGACGTCGGCGTCGAGCCGGATGGTCATCGGCTTCTTGCGCGACTCAGGGTGGAACACCGCCTTGCTCCAGTCGATCTCCAGCCCCGCCTCGTCGGGGTCGGAGGCGACCGCGGCCTCGACCTCGGCATCGGTCATGGCCTTCACGGCCTCCCAGTCTGTCCGGTCCTCGCCGTCCCTCCGCATCGCGGTCAGTTCCTCAGCCGTATAGCTGACGATATGCGGCTCGTTCCTCATGACGTGCCCTCCGGAGTGAGATCGCGCGACGCCGATCGCCGCGCCATGTCCAGACCAGGGCGACGAACACCCCGTCGAGTTCGGCGACGGTGATCATGCGCGGCTCGGGCGCATGCGTCGACGGCAGGTCGAGCCGGGCGCGACCGTCGAACAGGAGGTCCGCCCTGACGAAATCGAGCCGGTGCTTGGCAAGGTTGCCGAGCCGCTTGGCCTCGTCCCACTCGAACATCGCAGCGCACCGTAACGTGTCCATACGAAGCGTCAATACGCAGCCGCGCACAAGCCCGGGGCGAGGCACGCTCCTTAAAACAGCCGCGTTGTGCACGCCCTGTTCAGGGCGACGCCCGCAGGTTCGGGGCGCGCGTGGAAGAGCCCGGTGCCCCGGATTTCATGAACACCATCCTGATCAAGCTGTTCGCGACCGCCCTGACGCTGAGCCAGGTCACGACCAAGCCCGATGCGGTGAGGACCCGGTTCGACCCTGCCGTCGACGGTCCGCAGGTCGTGCAGATCCTGCGCGACGGCTGCGCGCACATGCGAAAAGCCTTCGACATCGAGGACATCAACCTCGACGAGCTGATCTCCACCGCGATGGAGGACCCGAGCGCGGTGGCGGGGCCGGCGGCGCCGAAGATCCTGCACGGGCTCGACATCGGCGAGCTGAACACGAGCTACAAGCAGTTCTGCAAGGGCGAGAACCCCAAGACCTCGCCGTTCGACGCCCGCGAGGTGATCGAATTCTACAACAAGGCGACCACCGATCTGCCGACCGCCGAGGCCCTGCGCGACAAGGCGCTGCCGGGCATGACCCGCATCCTCGACGCCTCGGGAAAGCCCTTCGCCGAGACCTTCGAGCCGAACGGCCGCCGCCTCGTCGTGCCGATCGGCGACGTGCCGCAACTGGTCCGACAAGCTTTCATCGCCGCCGAGGACAAGCGCTTCGAGAGCCACCACGGCATCGACGAGCGCGGGGTGATCCGCGCCTTCATCGGAAACCTCGCCGCCCCGGGCCGCCCGGCCGGCGGCTCGACCATCACGCAGCAGGTGGTGAAGAACCTCTCGGTGGGCGACGACGTCACCTACGAGCGCAAGATCCGCGAGATGATCGTCGCCTCCCGCCTGGAGCGCATCCTCGGCAAGCCGCAGATCCTCGGGCTCTACCTCAACGGGATCTATCTCGGCCGCGGCGCCTACGGCATCGAGATGGCCGCCAGGAGCTATTTCGGGAAGTCGGTGGGCGAGCTCACCCTGCCCGAGGCGGCGCTTCTCGCCGGCATGCCGAAGGGCCCCAACTTCTACAGCCCCGACAAGTACCCCGAGCGCGCCCGCGAGCGCCGCGCCTACGTGCTCGCCCGCCTCAAGGAGGAGGGGGCGATCACCGAGGCCGAGATGGCGGCGGCCGTCGCCTCCGACCTCGGGCTGAAGCCGATCGAGACCGCGCGGCGGGATTCCGGGTTCTACGTGGTCGATCATCTCACCCGCGAGGCCCGCACCTTCGCCGGCCTCGACTCGCTCACCGCTTCGTCCTTCACCGTGCGCTCGACCATCAATGCCGGGCTGCAGCGGGCGGTCGAGGGCGCGCTGCAGGACGGGCTGGCGAATTACGAGCGCGGCACCGGGCGCCAGACCTTCTCCGGGCCGGAGTTCAACCTCGCCGACAGCGTGCGCAAGCTCGGGGCGGCGACGCCCGCCCCCGAGGCGGCGCCGCAATCGCTGCCGGGCGTGACCGGGGCGGAGGCGAAACCCGCGGCGAAACCCGAGGCGGCGAAGGCGGCCGTCGGCAGGCCGGCGCGCGGAAAGCCGGTCGCCGCGGCGGCGCCCGCCGAGAAGCCGGTGTGGCTGCGGGCGCTCGAGAGCGCCCGGCCGGTGCTCTACGACGTGCGCTGGCCGCTCGCCGTGGTGCTGGAGACCGGCCGCAACGGCGTGAAGGTCGGGCTCGGCGACGGCCGCGTCGCGCTGCTCGACCCCGGCATCGCCCGCGGCAGGCTGCAGCCGTACGACGTCGTCCGGGTGAAGCTGCGGGACGGCAAAGGTCTGCGCGCCGAGATCCGCGTGAAGCCGTCGGTGCAGGGCGCGGCCCTGGTGCTGGAGAACCGCACCGGCCGCATCCTGGCGATGGCCGGCGGGTTCTCCTACCCGGCGAGCCAGCTCAACCGCGTGACGCAGGCGGTGCGCCAGCCCGGCTCGACCCTGAAGCCGCTGACCTACCTCGCCGCGCTGAATGCCGGCCTGCAGCCCAACACCCTGGTGATGGACGCGCCCGTGACCCTGCCGCCGATCGGCGGGGTCGGCGACGCATGGTCGCCGAAGAACTACGAGGGCGGCGGCTCCGGCCCGACGACCCTGCGGCGCGGCCTGGAATTCTCCAAGAACCTCGTCACCGCCCGCCTCCTCCAGGGCGGGATCGCGGACAAGGCGCCGGCCAGCCTCAAGCGGGTCTGCGACATCGCCCTGGAGGCGCAGATCTACGCCGCCTGCGAGCCGTACTACCCGTTCGTGCTGGGCGCCCAGCCGGTGCGGATGATCGACCTCGCCGGGTTCTACGCCGCGGTGGCCAACGAGGGCGCCCGCACCGCGCCCTACGCCCTCGAAGGGATCGAGCGCGACGGCAGGACCGTCTACGCCCACGCGGCCCGCGAGCCGGTGCGGATCGGCTCGGCCGACCGGGTCGCGTTCTACCAGCTCAAGACCATGCTCCAGGGCGTGACCAACCACGGGACCGCGGCGGCCCTGGCGCGGGTCTCGCAGTTCGTGGCCGGCAAGACCGGCACCTCGGAGAACGAGAACGACGCGTGGTTCGCCGGCTTCACCAACGAGGTCACGGTGGTGGTCTGGGTCGGCTACGACAACGCCGACGGCACCCGCAAGACGCTGGGCCGCGGCCAGACCGGCGGCCACGTCTCCGTGCCGATCGCGTCCGCGATCTTCCAGGCCGCCTGGGCCAACGGCGTGGCCAAGACCCCGCTGGCCCCGCCCTCTCCGGAGGCGCGGCAGATGCTCGTCGACCTCTCGATCGACCCGCGCAGCGGGCAGCGCGTCTCGGGCGGCGGGTTCACCGAGCACTTCCGCAAGGCCGCCGACGGCCGCATGGCCGACACGCAGTACAAGCTGCTGCCGCGCGAGAACGCCTACGCGATGCGGCCGGACGCGGAGGACGGCGACCTCTCGGGCCTCGAGGACGGCGCCGACGTCGCCGGCGACGCCTACGGCAACCGCGCGCCCGATGCCGACCTGCTCGACCCGTTCGGCGACCGGCGCCCGGCGATGCGCAGCCACCGGGCCCAGGGCGACCTCGACGGCGGCTCCCGGCTCTGGCCCGGCCAGACGGCGCGCTCGCCCTTCGGCGACGACGATGCCCGGCCGCGGCGGCGCGACCCCGATTACCTGTTCGGCGACGACCCGCGCTACTGACGCCGCCGCCCCTCCCCCTTCCCCATCGAGGTTTCTTTCGTGCGGATGCAGCTTCCGGCTCGCCTTGCCCTGCCCTTGCTCGTGCTCCCGGGGCTCGTGCTCTCGGGCGCCCCATGCGCGATGGCCCAGGCGCCGGCACCGTCGCCCGCGCAGCCGGGCATGGCGGCGACGCCGGCCGCCGCCGGGCGGATCCGCGAGGTCGCCTCGATCACCGCCGTCGATCCGACGACGCTCAAGCCCGGCGCGATCCTGGTGAGCGACCACCGCGACAACCCGTCGACGCCGGAGAACGGCTTGACGCCCTACCTCGACTGGGTCCGGACCAAGCCTGCGGAGGCGGCCGCGCTCTCGCCCTTCCCCGGCTACAAGGAGCCGGACTACACCACCACCGTGAACGGCGTGGCCAAGCCCCGGCACGAGACGCTGAAGGTCTACGTCGCCGAGGGGCGCTTCGTGGTGGCGCGGCCCCCCGAGGCGATCGACCTCGCGGCGCTGGCCCGTCTCGGCTTCGTGCAGGCGATGGACCCGGCGATCAAGCACAAGGCCCTCGACCCCGCCGACGTGACGCCGACCAAGGACCCCGCCGCGGCCTTCGCCCGCCGTCCCGACCGCCCGTGGTGCGAGCCGGGCACGGTCTGCATCGAGTCGCGCTACGACCTCGAGGGCAAGCTGCCGCTCGGGGTGAAGCTCGCCAACAAGCTGGAGGAGGGCGGCGCGAAGAAGATCGCCGAGTTCGTGACGTTCCAGAGCGAGCTGCGCACCCTCGCCCCCGATCGGGCGGCCGGCCTCGGGGCGCTGACGAAGGTCGACACCACCGTCACGGGCGGGCTGGAGCAGACGATCTTCTGGGTCAACCAGATCCTGCGCTTCGGCAAGTTCCTGGCGGTGTTCCAGCCGATGCCGGGCGACCCGACCAAGACCGTCGTGACCACCTACATAGCGCTGGCGATCAAGGGCGACGTCCTCGACCGCAAGGCGGAATACGCCCGCGTCCCCGTGCTCAGGAACCTGCTGCCGGCGCAGGTGCTGATGGGCAATTCGAGCTTCAACACCGGCACCTCGATCAGCGCCGGCCTGCCGACCTACGCCCGCAACCGCATCGCGGCCTTCGCCGACGCCCTGGCCAAGCGCTAGGGCGCCCCGGGCCGCGGATGCGGAGCGAACCGGGGATCAGTAGCCGCGGTTGGCGATCGAGGGGATCGAGGGCTGGGTGTACAGGCGGTTCACGTCGGGCCGGGTCTGCGTGCCGTTGGTGTCGTTCGAGCGCCGGTAGTTGTCGGTGTTGAAGGTCTCCGCCAGGCCGCTGCGGCTGTCGGGGCCGTCGACGCTGTTGCAGGCGCCGAGGCCGCCGACCAGGGCGGCCGCGAGGGCGAAGGGAGCGAGTGTCTGAACGGTCGGGACGAGGCGCATCGCGGGTCCTGGGGCGTGATCGGGAGGGAAGGCGCGGGAATGACGGGCCGAGGTGTCGGGCCAGTGTGTCCGCGTCAAGGCGGTGCCGATCGCGTGAATCGGTTGCCGGGGATGTGATGTCGCCCGGCCACGGAAAAGTCACCACGGCGTGGCTTTGCGGCCGCGAAACCGGGCATTCGTGTGGAGGAGCGCTGGTGCGACCCTGGCCAAGCGGGTGCGTTCCGGCGACAACGACCGTGATGAGCCGAAAGCCTTCATGAGCAACGTCCTGCCCTTCCGCCCGCGCACCCCCGTGCAGCAGCTCGCCCGTTGCGAGGTCGTCGCCGTCGCCGGAGACCTTCTCACGCTGCTCGAGCAGCTCGAGGACGTCAGCGCCCGCGCCGCCGCCATGGGCCGCCCGGCGCTCGAGGTCGAGCGCACGGTCCAGCACCTGCTCGACGCGGTCAGCGCCGTCGAGCGCGCGCTCGACTGCATCGGCGAGGGCGAGCAGGCCACGCCGGCCTGACGCCCGACGCAGCAACCACCGACATCCGTCCGGACGTTTCGCGCGACCCGATGCGATCGGGCCCGCGCCTTCCGCCATGCGTTCGACCGGTGCGCCCGCCCGCGAATTCGCGTGCAAACTTCGCGGAACTGTCGCGTTTAAGTTGCCGTTAACGGGGTGTCGCATCGCACGCGCCGTGCGGTTCACCTCATGTCTCTGCCCGCGCATCCTTGGAGGGATCGATGACGTCGTCCTTGAACCGTCGCGTCCTCGCCACCGTGCTCGCTGGTGGCCTCGTCGCCGGCGGCGTCGCCCAGGCGCAGGCGGCCGAGCTCGGCTTCTTCGAGGCGCTGTTCGGTGGGGCCCGCCCGGCGGCGCAGGCGCAGGCGCAGGCGCCCGAGCCGAGCCAGCCGGCCTATTCCGGCGGCGCGTACCGTCCGCGTATCCGCCGGGCGGTGTCGCCGCGGCTGCGGCCGCGGACCCGCTACGCCGCCCTGCCCGCCGCGGAGCCGCTGAAGGTGCGGATCACCGATCGCCAGAAGCCGATCGACATGACGGGCGGCGCCGCCGCCGCCCTGATGAAGGACGAGACGCTGCGGCCCGGCGACATCGTGGTGCTGAGCAGCGGAGCCCGCGTGTTCACCGGCGATCCCGATGCGGCCCACACGATGCGCGACTTCGCCCCGGTCGAGCGTTCGGCCTACGTCGATCGCGGCACCCGCAAGCAGCTGGCGGCGCTGATGGCGCCCGCTTCGGCGCTGCCGGCCGACCAGGCGCGCAAGTTCGTCGAGCGGCTGAAATCCACGCCGCGCACGCCCGCGACCCTGATGCCGCAGCAGGCCTCGATGCGCGTCATCAGTCCGTGGACGGTGGCGCCCTGAGGCGCCGACCGATCCTGTCATTCGCGGAGGATCAGCTGATCGCGGCGCCGGTCAGGCTCGCCCAGACCGTGCCGTAATGGCAGGCGGCGGCCGCGAGCACGAAGGCGTGCCAGATCGCGTTCTGGAACGGAAGCTTGCGCCAGACGTGGAAGATGACCCCGACCGAGTAGAGCAGGCCGCCGATCGCGAGCATCCACAAAGCGGTCGGCTGCAGCGCCGCGATCACCGATTCGTAGGCGAACAGGCCGCACCAGCCGAGGAGCAGGTAGAGGCCGATCGACAGCCGGTCGAAGCGGCCGGGCAGCAGCAGCTTCACCGCGATGCCGATCCCGGCCACGATCCACACGAAGGCGAGGAGCGCCCACGCCGTCGGCCCGGTCCCGACCAGGGCGACGAGCGGCGTGTAGGTGCCGGCGATCATCAGGTAGATCAGCGCGTGGTCGGCGCGGCGCAGCAGCCATTTGCGCGGGCCGACCGGGTAGAGGTTGTAGGTGGCCGAGACCGCCAGCATCGAGACCAGGGCGGTGGCGTAGACCGCCACCGCGACCCGCTCGGACGTGCCGAGATGCTCCGTCAGCGCCATCGACACCAGGGCGACCGCCCCGGCGAGGCCGAGGAGCACGCCGAGGCCGTGGACCACCCCGTCGGCGACGATCTCGCGCGGCGTATAGTGCCAGGTGAGACCAACCGGTCGTCCGTCTTCGGCCAGGAACATCACAGCCTCCTGCAACGCATCGAGGCTAAGCCGTTTCGATGACACTCGTTCCACCGGCAGACCACGCAGCGCCGAGCCGTCCCGCCTTTTCCACCGATCAGGCTCAACATTCATCCTGAATCGAGGAAGCGGGCCTCCGAGCCGCCATCAGGCGCCGCGTCCGGCCAGCGCCTCGAAGCCGAACGGGGCGATCGCCGGGCCGGTCGTGCGCGTCGCGCGCACGAGGCCGCGGCTCAGGCGCGCATGGACGGTCGCCATCACCAGGACGGCCATCGCCAGCACCTGGTGCGCCAGGGCCGCCCAGAGCGGCACGGCCATCAGCAACGTCGCGATGCCGAGCGCGGCCTGGGCCAAGGCGAGCCCGGCGACGCCGGTGGCGCGCCGCGCGACCGCGCTGCCCGGGGCGGCGACCCGCGCGTCGGCCGCGTGCGCGAGGGCGACGGCGAGCAGCAGGTAGGCGGTCAGCCGGTGGTTGAGCTGGACCAGGGTGACGTTGTCGACGAAGTTCTCGATCCAGGGCCTGACCGAGAACAGCGTCTCGGCCGGCGGGATCAGGGCGCCGTCCATGGTCGGCCAAGTGTTGTGGACGAGACCGGCATGGGAGCCGGCGACCAGGCCGCCGAGGAAGATCTGCGCCAGCACCAGCACCGGCAGGGCGAGCGCGACCGCGCGCAGGCGGAGTCGGGCCGGGGCGACGCTTTCGCTGCGCTCGCCGGCGGCGAGCCAGACGAGGCCCGCCAGGATCAGGCTGGCCATGGTGAGGTGCAGGGCGAGCTTGATCGGCGCCACGGCGGTCATGCCAGGCTGGAGACCCGAGGCCACCATGATCCAGCCGATCGCGCCCTGCGCCCCCCCGAGGATGCCGAGCGTCAGCAGGCCGAGGCCGAGGCGCCGGCTCAGCATGCCGCGCCACCAGAACGCGATCAGCGGCAGGAAGAACACCAGGCCGACGATCCGACCGAGCAGGCGGTGCCCCCATTCCCAGAAATACAGCACCTTGAAGTCGGACAGGCCCAGGCCCTGGTTGAGGATGCGGTATTGCGGCGTGTCGCGGTACTTCTCGAACTCGGTCGCCCAGTCGGCGGCCGAGAGCGGCGGCACCACGCCGGTCACGGGGCGCCACTCGGTGATCGACAGGCCGGACCCGGTCAGGCGCGTCGCGCCGCCGACCGCCACCATCGCGACGACGAGGGCGGCGAGCAGGTAGAGCCACGTGCGGACGGCGCCTTCGCGGCGCGGGGATTCGGCAGGCCTCATCGGGGCGTCGTCGCTCGGATCGGTGACAGGGCGCCACCGGGTTAGGCAAAGCCGGCGCCCGCGGCAACGTCCGGCGTTGCCGCACGCGCGCGGACCGCGGCGGGACGGCGTCGACAGGGCGATCGCGTGAAGCCGCCCGGGGCGGCTTCACGGCGCGAAGAGCGCCGCGCGGAGCGGGGTCTTCAGGACGAATGTCCTGGAGACCGTCGAGCGAAGCGAAAGCCCAAGCCCGCGGAGGCGGGCGCCGGCGATTGAGGCCAGCTGAAAACAAGGGCGATCGCTTTCAGCAATCGCCCTGACGGCGCCGATCCGACGCGTTGCCATCGCCGGCCGCCGGCGCTACCCCCCGGGGCGAGCATCAAGGGAATCGCATGCGCCGCCGCACCCGCACCCTGATCGGGACGATCGGGATCCTGGCCTTCGTCATCGTCTACGCGCCGCTGGCGATGGCGCTGGCCGACAGCCGCATCGCCGAGGCGCCGGCCCTGCTTCAGACCGTGCTCTACAGCATCCTCGGCATCGCCTGGATCTTCCCGCTGATGCCGCTGATCAAGTGGATGGAACGACCGGACCGCTGACGGCGCCCGCGTTTTCGCCGCACTCGGGGGCGAGAAGCGGCCGAACCGCGCCGCTTCGCTCGCAGATGTCCTTCATGCCCCTCCCGAAACCGTCCCCTGCCCTCGCCGGGTTGCTCCTCCTGTGGCTCGGCGGCACCGCCCTGGCCCAGGGGACGCCGCGTTCGGTCGGCGAGTGCGAGCGCCTGAAGAACGACCTCGCCTACAACCAGTGCCTGGCGATGTTCGGGCCGGCGGCCAAGAACGTCGCCGGCGGCTACGCGGCGGGCGAGACCCCGCCCGCGCCCGCCCTGCCCGCGACGGCGGCGGTCGCGACCCAGGCCGACGAGCCGGCCGAGGAGGCCCGCGGCAGCCGGCGCGGGCGCTACCGCGTCCGCCGCGGCCGCCAGAGCGCGGTGTTCACCGCGGGCAGCAGCGAGGGCCGGTCCTACCGGCACCGCCGCCGGCGGCGGTGACTGCGTCCGCCGGGCTCACGCCACGTTGAGGCGTCGGCCGCGGTTCCAGGCGAGGAAGGGCACGCCCGAGAGCAGGCCGGCCAGCGCCGCCCGCGACTGGTGGCAGCCGTTGACCGAGACCCGCGGCAGGGCGTGCAGGTGGCCGGCATGGTCGGGGAAGAGGTGGCCCGGCCGCGTCGTCACCGCGGTCTCGAAGCCGAGGTCGCGGGCGAGCGCGAATTCCCGCGCGCCGGCCGACGTCGGATCACCGACCGGATAGGACAGGTGCCGCACCGGCCGCGCCAGCTCCGCCGCCAGCCGGTCGCGACCCTCGCCGATCTCGCGGAGCGCCACCTCGGCCGCGTGCTTGGCCAGCATCGGATGGCTGCGCGTGTGCGCGCCGAAGGTCACCGCCGGGTCCCGGCCCAGCGCCCTGAGGTCGTCCCACGACAGGCAGAGCTCGGCGGCGACCGCGCCGGGGGCGATGCCCGCCTCCCGGCACAAAGCCGCGATCCCGTCGAGCAGCCGCGCTTCCGAGCCGCTGCGCAGGTCGCGGTAGACCGCCTCGAAGGCGAGCGCCTTCTCCTGCGGGCTGCGCGCCGGCAGGTCGACCGTCCGCGTGCCGATCGCGACGCGGACCTGCTCCAGCCGGCCGATCGCCCGCTCCAGCTCGATCCACCACAGCCGCCCGGTCTGGTCGGCGAAGTCGCTGGTGACGAACAGCGTCCACGGCACGCCGTGGCGGCGCAGCACCGGCAGGGCGTGCTCGACGTTGTCGCGGTAGCCGTCGTCGAAGGTCAGCACCGCGAAGGGCGGCCGGTAGCGCGCGGCGGCGAGGCGCTCGGGCACCTCGTCGAGGCCGACGACCTCGAAGCCGCGGGCGTCGAGCTCGCGCAGCGTCGCGTCGAGGAAGTCCGGCGTGATCGAGAGCAGGCGGTTCGGCGCGTAGGGACCCGTCGCCTCCGGGCTGACATGGTGGAAGGTGAGGATCACCCCGAGGCCGCAGGCGGCCGGCGCGAGCCAGCGGTCGGCCCCCGTCGCCGAGACGGCCCGGAACCCGGCCTCGAACAGCCGGTGGCGGTTTCGGGACGACAGCATGGCACCGCCTCGATGGGGCAAGATCGATGAAGCAGAAGCGGGACGTCGCAGGCGATGCCGCACGCCGCGTCGCCCGTTCCTTGTCCCGCCTCGATGTAAACAAAGGCTGAGTTTTCACCGGCGATCCCGGGACCCGAGGCGCGTCGCAACCATGCGTTAGCCACGTCGTCGCTTCGGCGGCGCCGATGCTTCGATCGCACCGCGCCGTACACCCCGGCTTAGGAGCGTGCGCACGAGAACTGGCGCCCGAGACCGATGGTTTGCCGCCTCCGCGAGAGGCCGGCGCGGGGGATGGGCGATGACGGTTCTGGCACGCGGTCCGATGAACCGGGATCTCGCAGGAGCGATCATGGCCCGCGCGGGCGCCCGATCCGGCCTCACCGCCGAGGTCTTCACCGATCTCGATGCCGTCGAGGCGCTGTGGCGCGGGCTCGAGGCCGACCCCGCCTGCCTCGCCACGCCCTACCAGCGCTTCGCCTGGGTCCGCGCCTATGCCGGCGCAGCCGTCGCCCCCGGCGCGCTGCGGATCGTCGTCCTGCGCGATGCCGCCGGCCGGCCGCGCATCCTGCTGCCGCTGGCGGTCGAGCGCCGCCGCGGGATCGCGATCGCCCGGACGCTCGGCGGCGACCACGCCAACTACCACCTGCCGCTCTTCGCCGCCCGCGACGCCGCCGCGGTGCCGGCCGAGGACGTGATCGCGGCGCTCGGCCTGGTCGGGCGCGCCGCCGGCATCGACGTCTACGCGCTCGGGCACCAGCCCCGCACCTGGGACGGGGCGGTCAACCCGCTGGCGATCCGCGGCGAGGCGGCACCGAGCGACGGCTACGGAATGATGCTCGGGCCCGATCCCGAATCGACGCTCAAGCGCGCCTTCAGCGCCGACGCGCGCAAGAAGCTGCGCTCGAAGGAGAAGCGCCTCGTCGAGGCGCACGGCGCCCTCGCCTACCGCAAGGCCGCCGACGGCGCCGAGGCCGCGCGGTTCCTGTCGGCCTTCTACGCCCAGAAGGCGGCACGCTTCGCCGCGATGGGCATCGCCGACCCTTATGCCGACCCCGCGATCCGCGCCTTCCTCACGGCCGCCACCGCGGGCGAGAACCCGGCGGTCGAGATCCACGCGCTGGTGCTGGAGGCGACCGGCCGCGTGCTCGCGACCTTCGGCGGGGCGGTCGACGGGGCGCGCTACAGCGGCATGATGACGGCGTTCGACGCCGACCCCGAGATCGCCCGCTTCAGCCCCGGCGACCTGCTGCTCCACCACCTCGTGCGCGACCAGGCCGCGCAGGGGCGCCGCGCCTTCGACCTCGGCGTCGGCGAGGCCCGCTACAAGGCGAGCGTCTGCGACGAGACCATCCCGCTGGTGGAGGCGACGCTGCCGGTGACGCTGCGCGGCCACGCCTACGGGTTCGTGGCGACGCGGCTCACCCGGCTCAAGCGCCGGATCAAGCGCGACCCGCGCCTGTTCGCCCTCGTCCGGCGCCTGCGGCGGATGAAGGGCGGTTGAAGCGGCTCGAGGCCCCGCCGTCTCCGCACGGAGACGGCGGGGCTCCGGTCACGCCGCCGACAGGCGCAGCGCCATCGGCTCGGTGCGGACGGCGCGGGCCTGAGCCGGCCGGTCCTGGGCGACGAGGACCTGGCCCGCGCCGGAATCCTCGGCGCTGGCGAACAGGTCGCCGAGATCGGGATCGTCGAGGGCCGCGTTCGAGGCGATGATCACGCTGTCCATCAGGCCGCCGAGGGCGGGAAGCAGGGCGTGCGCGCCCGGCTCCGCCCGTAGGCGGCAGACCACCCAGTCGTAGGCCTCGGCCATCGCCTCGACGGTGATCGCCACCGCGTCCGGCTCCTCGAGCAGCACCTCGGTCTCCAGCGAGCCGGCGGCGATCCGGTGCAGACCGGAGCCGCGTTCGGCCTGGATCACGTCGAGGAAGGCGGCCTCCCCGGCGACGAGATCCGTCAGGCCCGGCGCGTCGGCGTCGGAGGCCGGTCCGTTCAGGTCGACCGAGAGCGCGGAGGCCCGGCCCGAGAGCGCCGCCTCGATCGCCCCGACGAGGCTCGGGCCTGCTGCAGGCCGGCCGGGGCCCGCGGTCTCGACGACGAGGAGGGTGCGCCCGCTGCCGGCACGCGGACCGGCTTCGAGGCGGGCGATCAGCGGGGCGAGATCGAACGCCGCGGCGCGGGGCGGCGCCGGCTCGGGCGTCGCGGCGACGGGCAGGACGGGTTCGGGCGCGGCTTCGGCCTCCTCGGCCGGCGCTTCGGCCGCCGCGGAATGGGCCGACGCGCGCCCGGCCGATGCCGGCTCGGGAAAGGCAGGGTCGGCAAAGCGCGGCGCCGCGTCGCGCGGCGCGATCTCGGCCGCGGCCCAGTGGGCGGGGGGGACGGCCTCGGGGAAGGCGAAGCGCTCGGGCCGCTCGGCCGTGGCGTGCGCATCGGCCGCCTCCGCCTCGCGCTCGCGCCGCCCGCCGCCGGTCGGATCGGACAGGAGGTGGCGGGCGATGACCGCGCCGGCGGCGAGCATCAGCGTCAGCAGGGTGGCGAAGGCGACGATCGGCAGCTTCTTGGGGAAGGACGGGATCTCCGGCGTCACCGCCCGCGAGATGATGCGCGCGTCGGCCGGCGTCGCGCTCTCGCCGTCGCGGGCGGCGGCCTCGCGGTAGCGCGACAGGTAGGATTCGAGCTGCTCGCGCTGGACCTTGGCCTCGCGCTCGAGGGCGCGCAGCTGGATCTCGCTGGTGTTGCCCTTGACCACCACGTCGCGCTGGCCGTCGACCGCCGCCTGCAGGCTCTCGACGCGGGAGGCCGCGATCTTGGCGTCGTTCTCCAGGGTGCGCCCGACGCGCTCGGCCGAGGCCTTGATCTGGGCGTCGAGATCCTGGAGCTGCGCGGTCAGCTCCTTGATGCGCGGATGTGCCGGCAGCAGCGTGCGCGATTCCAGGGCGAGCTGCCCGCGGATCGTGATGCGGTTCTCGACGGTGCGCCGGATCACCTCGTTGTTGGCGACGTCCGGGATCTCGAAGGCGCGCCCGTCCTTGATCATCTCCTTGACGGCCTTCGCCCGGCCGGCGAGGTCCGCCTTCAGGATGCGGGCCTGCGACAGCTGGGTCGAGAGCTCGCCGAGCTGCTGGGCGTTGAGCGGCTGGCCGGTGGCGCCGGTGGAGCCGACGAGGCCGTTGCCGGCGCGGTAGGCCTCGACCCGCGCCTCGGCCTCGGCGACGCGCTTGCGCAGGCTGTCGATGTTGCCGCCGAGCCAGGTCGAGGCGTAGCGCGCGGTGTCGACCTTGGCCGCCTCCAGGGCCGCGATGTAGAGCTCGGAGACGGTGTTGGCGCCCTTGGCCGCCAGCTCCGCGTCCTTCGCGCGGAACTCGACCGAGAGGATGCGCGACTTGCCCGCCGGGAAGACCAGCAGCCGCTCGAAATAGGCTTCCAGCACCCGGTCCTCGGCCGGACGGTCGAGGGGGTTCTTGGCGAGCCCGAGCATCATCAGGGTGCGCTGGACCGGGCCGATGGTGCCGGCGCTCGGATCGAATTCCGGGTTGCCGACGAGGTTCAGCCGGCGGATCGCCTCGCGGGCGAGGTCGCGCGACATCATCACCTGGACCTGGCTCGCCACCGCCTGCTCGTCGATCGGCGGGACCTGCTCGGCGCGCTCGGAGGCGGTGCGGGCGAAGGCGGCCTCGCGGCTCTCCAGCAGCAGCTTGGCCTCGCCGGTGTAGCGCGGCGAGACCACCTGGACGAACACCGTCGACAGCCCCGCGACGACCAGCGTCGGCACCGCGATCCAGTGCCAGGACCGGCGCAGCAGCGCGGGAACCTGGGCCAGGCTGATGCCGTCGGCCGGGGCCGGCCTTTCGGCGAAGGCCGGCCTCTCGCTGAAGGCGGCCGCGCGCGGGGCGATTCGGGACATGGCACGATCTCTTGGCGATGCCGGGCCGCGACTGTGCCCGCGCATCAACACGTGAGATCAATAGAACCTGTTAAGGTTGCCTGAGAGTTAAGGCCGGCCCGATGCGGACTGCTCCGACGCGGGGCGACAGCATTTCTTAACCTTAACGGATTACGCCACGACCGATCAGGCAATCACGACGGCTGTGGTGATGAACCGACGCGTACTCCTCCTCGTCCTCGCCGCCAGCCTCGGGCTCGGCGGCTGCCTGCGGCCGGACTACCGGACCGCCCAGCTCGACGCCACCGGCACCGGCTCGATCGGCGCGCGCTACCCGCTCGCGGCCGGCGACAAGCTCCGCGTCATCGTGTTCGGGCAGGACAACCTGTCCAACATCTACGCGGTCGACGGCGGCGGGCGCATCGCGATGCCGCTGATCGGCGTCGTCCAGATCGGCGGGCAGACCACGGGGCAGGCCGCGCGCACCATCGAGGCCAAGCTCGCCGCCGGCTTCGTGCGCGAGCCGCACGTCACCGTCGAGGTCGACGCCTACCGCCCGTTCTACATCCTGGGCGAGGTCACCACCTCGGGGCAGTATCCCTTCGTCAACGGCATGACCGTCGAGACCGCGGTGGCGATCGCCGCCGGGTTCGGCCCGCGGGCGGCGCGCGACTACGCCGTGCTCACCCGCGAGGGCAAGGGCGGCGCCGCCTCCGGCCCCGGCCTCGAGCCGACCAACGAGGCCGGCCGCGAGGGACTGGTCTCGGGCATCGTGCCGATGACCTATCCCGTGCGCCCCGGCGACACGATCGTCATCAAGGAGCGGTTCTTCTGAGGCGCCCGCTCGTGCGAAGGGGATGGAAGCCGGCGCGTTAGGCGACCGTTGACCTTCGCATCGGGAAAAGGCGGCGCCGCGGCCCGGCCGATTCGGGCCGGCACCCGCGCTTAACCGGCTGGACAGGGCCGGCATGGCACGCAGGCGAGGCCGGCCGAACGCGCCGGCCTGGAGACGTCCGCCGTGACCCCGTCCGTCAGCCCTTCGGATGCCGAGCCCCGCCGCATCCTGCACGTGTTCCGCGCGCCCGTCGGCGGCCTGTTCCGCCACGTGGTCGACCTCGCGCGGCTCCAGACCGCGGCCGGCCACCGCGTCGGGATCGTGTGCGACGCGACCACCGGCGGCGAGCGCGCCGTCCGGGCGCTGGCCGATCTCGCGCCCTGCCTCGACCTCGGCGTCACCCGGATCCCGATGCGGCGCAACCCGCACCCGTCCGACCTCGCCTGCCTGCGCGCGGTGGCGGCCCGCGCCGACGCCGCAGCCGCCGACGTGCTGCACGGGCACGGCGCCAAGGGCGGCGTCTACGCCCGCCTCGCCCACGTTCCCCGCGGTCGGCCCGTGATCCGCGCCTACACCCCGCATGGCGGCAGCTACAATTACCGGCCCGGCAGCCTGCTGCACCGGGTCTACATGGGCGCCGAGGGTCTCCTCGCCCGCCGGACCGACGTGTTCCTGTTCGAGAGCGAGTACGTCGCCGGGCGCCACCGCGCCTATGTCGGCACCCACGGCCGCGTCAGCCGCATCGTCCACAACGGCCTGAGCGAGGCCGAGTTCGCGCCCGTGACGCCGGCGGCCGACCCGTTCGACCTGCTCTACGTGGGCGAGCTGCGCGACGCCAAGGGGCTGCCGATCCTGCTTCAGGCCCTGGCGCTGCTGCGCGCCGAGGGCCGCCGGGTCCGGCTGTTGATGGTCGGCTCGGGCCCGGATGCCGGGCAGCTCCAGGCCAAGGCCGAAGCCCTCGGCCTCGCCGGCGCCATCGCCTTCGAGCCGGCCCAGGCGATCCGCTCCGTCCTCGCCCGCGGACGGATCATGGTGGTGCCGTCCTTCGCCGAGTCCCTCCCCTACGTGGTGCTCGAGGCCGCCGCGGCCGCCCAGCCGCTGGTCGCCACCGATGTCGGCGGCATCCCCGAGATCTTCGGCTCGGCCGCGGGCGATCTCGTCCCGGCCCGCGATCCGATCGCGCTGCAGCGGGCGATCGCCCGCGTCCTCGACGAGGCGCCCGAGAGCCGCGTCGCCCGGTTCCGCACCTTGAGCGACTCGGTGCGCCAGCGCTTCTCGATGGAGCGGATGGGCGCCGACGTGCTCTCGGGCTACGCCGCCGCCTTCCGGGCCCGCCGCCCCGCGGCATCCGCCGAGCCGGCCCGCGTCGGGGCCGCCTGAGCCCCGGACCCTCGCACGAACGTGATTCCCGCCCGTCGCGGGCGCGCAGAAGGACGGCGGCGGCGCCTGCAGCTTTAAGTAATCCGATAGGTCGGTTTGAGACACTTCCCGGCAGGAACTAGCCCGCTGGACTGCTGGGAAGCGACCGATGAGTGCCTTCGACGTCCGTGATCTTCTGAAGGTCGCCGGACACGGCGAGACCGCGGCGGCCCGCTTCGCCGAGCCCGCGCCGCAGGCGGCGCCGCTGGCCGAGACGGTCTCCGTCCTCCCGGCCCAGGCGATCTCGCCGGTGGTGATCGCAGGGCTGGTGCGGGCGGCGGAGTTCGTCCTGATCGGCTGCCTCGGCGCGGGCCTGCACCTGACGCTGCTGCGCGGCGTGGTTCCGTTCGGGCTGACCTATGCCGGGGCGGTCGTCGCGGTGGCCGCCCTGGCGATCGCCGCCTTCCAGGCCGCCGGCACCTACCGGATCGGCGCGTTCCGCACCTTCTTCAAGACCGCGATCAAGATCTCGGCCGGCTGGATGCTCGCCTTCCTCCTGGTGGCGACCGGCCTCGTGCTGGCCAAGGTCGCCGACCATTACTCCCGCCTGTGGCTGGCCGCCTACTTCGCCGGCGGCCTCGGCCTGCTGCTGACCGGCCGGTTCGTCCTGTCGCGCGTGATCGTGGCGCAGACCCGGAAGGGCCGTTTCGACCGGCGCACCGCGATCGTCGGCGGCGGCAAGGCCGCCGAGGAACTCATCGCCGCCCTCGAGACGCAGAGCGAGGGCGGCATCCGCATCGTCGGCGTGTTCGACGACCGCAACGACGACCGCTCCACCGACGTGGTCGCCGGATACCCGAAGCTCGGCACCGTCAGCGACCTCGTCGCCTACGCCCGTGCCACGCGCCTCGACCTGATCGTGTTCACGATCCCGATCTCGGCCGAGGGGCGCATCCTGCAGATGCTCTCGAAGCTCTGGGTCCTGCCGATCGACATCCGCCTCTCGGCGCACGCGACGAAGCTGCGCCTGCGCCCGCGCAGCTACTCCTATCTCGGCTCGGTGCCGGTGCTCGACGTGTTCGATCGCCCGATCGCCGACTGGGACGTGGTGATGAAGACGGTGTTCGACCGCGCGGTCGGCCTGCTGATGCTGGCCGCGCTCGCCCCGGTGATGATCGGCGTCGCGCTCGCGGTGAAGCTGACCTCGCGCGGCCCGGTGTTCTTCCGGCAGAAGCGCCACGGCTTCAACAACGAGCTGATCGACGTGTTCAAGTTCCGCTCGATGTACGTCGACGCCTGCGACGCCACGGCGGCGAGGATGGTGACCAAGGGCGATGCGCGCGTGACCCCGGTCGGCCGGTTCATCCGCAAGACCTCGCTCGACGAGCTGCCGCAGCTCTTCAACGTGATCAAGGGCGACCTCTCCCTCGTCGGCCCTCGTCCGCACGCGCTGCAGGCGAAGGCCGCCAACACGCTCTACGACCAGGTCGTCGACGGCTACTTTGCCCGCCACAAGGTCAAGCCCGGCATCACCGGCTGGGCCCAGGTCAACGGCTGGCGCGGCGAGACCGACACCAGCGAGAAGCTCCAGCGCCGGGTCGAGCACGACCTGTACTACATCGAGAACTGGTCGGTGCTGTTCGATCTCCAGATCCTGCTGACCACGCCGTTCGCCCTCTTCAGGACCGAGAACGCGTACTGACCGGGCCGGGGCAGGCGGGACCCGGAAAACGAAGACAGGGCGGCTCGCGAGAGCCGCCCTGTCCGTTCGTTGCGGACGCGGCGAAGCGGCTACGGCAGCGCGCCGGCCTTCTCCTTGGCCTTCATGATGGTGTCGCGGCAGGCATCGGCCTTGCCGGCCTTGTCCTCGCCGCGCGCCTTCTCGACGAGGTCGCGAGCCTCCTTCACGCCGCCGGCGGTGGAGGTCGTCGACGGGTCGCTGGGCTTGCCCCCGGGCGGCGCGGACAGCGCCTTGTCGGAATTCGACGAGGTCGTGCCGCCCACCGGCTCCTTGCCGGTCACCTTTTCCGCGCCGGCGCTGTCGAGGCGCCGCTCCAGCGTCGCGATCTCCTCGGAGCAGGAGCTCGCGAAGGCGGGCGCCGCGGAGACGAGGAGGAGGGCGGCCGAGACCGCGTGGACCAATCGCATGAGAACTCCCTGAAGCTTTTCGCGCGGGCGAGTGGCCCGCGTCGTTTCGGTTGCAGGGGGCAAGCGACGAAGCGCGACCGTGTTCCGGTGGCGTGAGGCCGCAGGCCCGCACGCGCCCCGCCGAACGCGAAGGGGGCGCGGACCTCCCGGTCCACGCCCCCTCCTCCCGGGCCCGTGGGGCAATCGATCCGCGCGGTCAGTACTTGCGGATGATCGGCTCCGCCATCGGGACCGGATCGGGGCCGAAGGCGTAGCGGATGCCGCCGTAGATCGAGAGCGGCTGCGCCAGCGTCGTCGTGCGCGGATCGTTGATGGTGAGGTTGCCGGCGACGGGCCCACGCTCGGCGAAGGTGCCGAAGTTGGCGTAGCGGTTGTTGGTCAGGTTGGTGATCAGGCCGAAAACCTGAAGGTTCGGCGTGACTTGGTAGGTGGTGTTGAGGCCGAGCACGAGGTAGGCCGGCAGCTTCGGGTTCAGGTTCGACTCGTCGCCGCGATAATAGGCGGAGGAGAAGGCCTGGAGGTTCATGCCGAAGCGCCAGCCCGGCAGGACGAGGTAGTCGAAGCCGACCTTGAACTGGTGGTTGGGGATCAGCGGCACCTGGTTGCCGCGGGTCACGGCGATGGCGCCGTCGTCGGCCAGGGGGTTGTTGGGCGAGGACAGGGTTCCGTTGAACTGGAAGGTGGCGTCGATCAGGGCGTAGTTGGCGTAGACCGAGAGGTCGCCGCGGGTGTAGTCGGCCGCGACCTCGATGCCCTGCCGCTGGGTCGCCGGCACGTTGACGAAGTAGCCGCGCGCCGCGTTGCCGGGGGTCGCGAGCTGGATGATGTCGTTGGCGAGATCGGTGCGGAAGGCGCCGACCTTGTAGGTCACGAGGCCGCCCTCGTAGACGTTCGGGATCTGGCCGCGGATGCCGACCTCGTAGGTCTGTGCGGTGACCTGCTTGAGCGGCGGGTCGGCGACGAGCGAGTTCGGCAGCAGGCAGGGCCGGTCCGGGTTGGAGCAGGCGGTCTCGAGCGGCGTCGGCGCGCGGTTCGATTCCGAGTAGCCGCCGTAGAGCGACAGGCCCGGGGTGAAGCGGTAGGTCAGGCCCGCCACCGGGTTGATCTTGTTGTAGTAGTAGGTCCCGTTCACGTCCGGCGAGAAGCCGGTCTGGTCGGTCGTCGTGAGGCGGGCGAAGTTCAGGCGCGCCCCGGCCGTGAGCGACAGCGCGTCGGTCACGTCGAACGTGTCCGTCGCGTAGAGGCCCATGTAGAGGTTCGAGCCGATGACGTTCGAGGGCGCGATGCCGAGCGCGGCCGCGGTCCGCAGCTGCGTCGTGCCGAGGCCGGGGATGGTGCCGTAGTACGGGTTGTTCGGATCGGTGGTCACCCGCAGATCCGGGTTGATGACGCCCAGCGTGCTCGACGACTTGAAGCTGAAGTCGGCGACGTCGATGCTGCCGCCGACGACGAAGCTGTTGCCGAAGCCGAAGATCTTGTCGCGGTTGGCCGCCTGGAGCGAGCCGCCGTAGCTCGTCGCCTCGGTCTTGGTCACGTCCAGCGTGCCGTAGGGCACGTTCGGGGTGAAGGGGATGCGCCGGTTGTTGGCGCCGAGGATGGTGAACTGGTTGCGGAAGGCGAGATTGGACTGTCCCGGCGCCTGGGCGAAGCCGTCATCCTCGAAGCAGAGGAAGCCGCGGTTGCTCGACTGGCGGCTGCAGTTCTCGAAGTTGCCGTCGTTGCCGTCGACGTAGGTGTTGCTGAAGCGGCGGAAATAGGCGTTTCCGGCGAGATCCCAGGTCGGCGAGATGTCGACGCGGCCGGTCACCTGCATGGTGCCCATCTCGGTCGTGGTGGTCTGCGGGAAGGTGAAGATCGCCCGCGGGTCGACATGGGTGAAGTCCACCGGGGTCGCGGCGGCCGCGCCGAAGAAGGTCCGCGCGAAGTTGCCGATCAGGTGGAACTCGGAATCGAGGGTGCGGTAGCCGAGGTCGGTGTAGAGGCGCCCGATCGTCGACGGGCTCTCGTAGCGCCATCCGCGGTCGTTGAGGCCGTCGCCGTTGAAGTAGAAGCTCCACGGCCCGATCACCTTGCCGTACTCGAGCGAGCCGGCGATGCGGCCGTCCGAGCCGCCGAGCGCGGTGACCTCCGTGCCCTGCCAGGTGAAGCCGTTCTTCATCTGGATGTTGACCGCGCCGCCGATGGCGTTGAGGCCGAACACCGGGTTGCCGGTGACGATGTCGATGCGCTGGATCGCCGTCGGCGGGATCAGGTCGAACTGGACGGTGTCGCCGAAGGCCTCGTTGATGCGCACGCCGTTCTGGTAGACGGCCAGGCCCTGCGGCACGCCCTGCACCGGCGAGGCGGTGAAGCCGCGGTAGTTCACGTCGGTGCGGTTGGAGTTGCCCTGCGAATCCGACAGGTTGAGGCCGGGCGTGCGCCGCGCCAGCGTGGCCACCGCGTTGAAGGTGCCGCGATCGATGTCGAGGTCGGCCGCCGTGACGGTCTCGACCGTGCTCGGGATCTTGCAGAGCGGCTGCTCGCCGCCGCGCAGGCGCGGCAGGCCGGCGGAGGAGAGCGGCGCCGCGCTCGGCGACACGACCGGGGTCGCGCCGAGCGGCGGGGCGGCCAGCGTGCTGCCCGAGCCCGACCCGCCGACCGGGGTCGTCGCCACGACGCTGATCTCCGACAGCGTCACCGAACTCTGTGCGTAGGCTGCACCCGGCAGCAATGCCACCGAGGCGATCAGGCTTCCGCGAAGCGCCCGCATTGTCATTCCCCAACCCCGAACCGTCGAACAGCGTGCCCCCTCTGCGGCGGGCTTGCCCAGCACTCATGCAAGGCGCGTCGAGATCGGACAATCGCGGGACGACCGTGATCCGGCGGAAAACGCCGCTCACGGGGCCGTTACGCACGGAAACGGATGACCCGTGGTCCGCGTGCAACAGATTTTCTATGTCTCATCAAAGGCTTAGGGAGTGTTCGGCAATGCTGCCCGGGACGATTCGGCAACCCGGTTCCGGGTCGCCGGGCGGCGTCAGAGCCTGGCCTGGATCTTCTTGGCGATCTCGCCGAGGCGCTGCTCCAGGAGCTGCGGCACCTCGCAGACGTAAGTCAGCGACTGGCTGCGCTCCTGGAAGATGCGGCGATCCCAGGCGAACTTGGTCTCGATGTCGGATTGCTCCTTCGAGACCTCGCGGGCGTCGGCCGCGCTCGGGCCGTCCTTGGTCTGGCTGATGGTGTCGGCCTCGTCGCGGATGCGCTCGGCCATGCGGCGCTGTCCCTGCGCGTAGCGCGCGATCCCGCCCATCACCTTGTCGCGCTCGCCGTTGATGACCTCGAACACGCCCGCATAGACGTGGGCGAGGCCCTTGGCCTTGTCGGCCGCCGGCACCTTGGCGACGTAGGCGTCGATCAGCGGATCGACCTCGGTGAGCTCGGTCCGGCGGGAGGCGAGCTTCTGCGCCAGTACCGCGGCGTCGTTGTCGTCGCCCCAGGCGCCGGCGGCGGCGATGTCCGGCCCGGTCCAGAACTGGCCGGGGCTCAGGGTCGCGACCTTGCGCTGGACGCAGGGCCAGTCCGGGTCGGTCCTGGGCTGCGCCAGCGCGGGCGCGGCGAGGCCGGCCAGGGCGAGGCCGAGGGCGGCGAGGGAGCAGAAGCGGGAAGCGATCATGACGGGTCTCCGGCCGGGCCGCCGCGCCGGGCCATGATGCCGCGGCCGGGATCGTAGGCGACGACGGCGAGGGTGAAGAAGGCGAGGGTCACGCCGAGCACGACCGCGCACGAGACCGGCTCGAACTGCCCGTAGAGGGCGAAGCGCACGAGCTGGACGGCGTGGGTGAAGGGATTGCACTGGCAGATCCAGTACAGCGTCTCCGAGGATTCGCGGATGCGCCAGAGCGGGTAGAGCGCCGACGAGGCGAAGAACATCGGGAAGATCACGAAGTTCATCACGCTGGCGAAGTTCTCGAGCTGCTTGACCATCGACGACAGCAGCAGGCCGATCGAGCCGAGCATCAGCCCGGCGGCGATGAATGCCGGCAGGGCCGCGAGGTAGCCGACGGCCGGGATGTCGAGGTCCCAGAACCAGGCGATGGCCAGGAAGGCATAGGCCTGCACCACCGAGACGGTGACGCCGGCGATCAGCTTGGCGAGCAGCAGCAGCCAGCGCGGATACGGGCTCGTCAGCAGCACCTTCATCGAGCCGACCTCGCGGTCGTAGACCATCGAGAGCGAGGATTGCATGCCGTTGAACAGCTGGATCATCACCGCCAGCCCCGGCACCACGTAGACCTCGTAGAGCACGTAGGTCTGGTACGGCGGCTCGATCGACACGCCGAGGGTGTTGCGGAAGCCCGCCGCGAAAATGAACAGCCATACCAGCGGCCGCACCAGCGCCGAGAAGAACCGCTCCTTCTGGTTGAAGAAGCGCAACAGCTCGCGCCGGACGATGCCGCCGAGGCAGATCAGGTAGCCGACCCCGTCGAGCCGGCCGAGATGGGCGGGCGGGCGCGTCGCGTCCGCCGCCACGGTGCGGGCGTCGACCGCCGTCGGCGTGCCGATGGGCGTGCTCATGCAGCCTCCCTCGCCGGTTTGGCCGGCTCGGCCACGAGCCGGCGGAACGCCTCCTCGAGGGTTTCGTCGGCCCCGCCGATGGTGCCGGCCCGTCCGCGCGCGACGATGCGGCCCCGGTGCAGCACCACCGCGTCGTCCTCCGCCGCGATCTCCTCGAAGATGTGGGTCGCCCACAGCACCGAGAGCCCCTCCTCGCGCACGAGCGCGCGGACGATCGCGACGATGTCGGCCCGCGATTCGAGGTCGAGGCCGACGGTGGGCTCGTCGAGCAGCAGCAGGCTCGGATGGTGGACCAGCGAGCGCGCGATCTCGATGCGGCGCGACTGGCCGCCGGAGAGCGTCCGCACCTTGTCGGCGCGCCGGTCCGCCAGCCCGACCCGGTCGAGCAGCACCGCGATCCGCGCCTTGGCGGCTTTACGCGCGATGCCGTGAAGCGCCGCGTGATAGAGCAGGTTCTGCTCGACGGTGAGGTCGGTGTCCAAGGTCCGTGCCTGGAACACCACGCCGAGGCGGGCGAGCGCGCGCGACGGCTCGCGGTCGAGGGCGTGGCCGAAGATCGCGACCCGGCCGTGGCGGTTGTTGTAGAGCCGGGTGATCAGGGAGAACAGCGTGGTCTTGCCGGCACCGTTGGGCCCGAGCAGCGCCATGAAGCGCCCGCGCTCGACGGTGATCGACACGTCCGACAGCGCCCGGCGCGCGCCGAAGCTGTGGCTGACGTCGGCCACCTCCAGCGCCGGGGCCTCGCCCGCCGGACGCCCGCCCGCACCCATCGCCCGAGCGCCCTCGCTCATCGCCCGAGGACCCTTCTGGCATCGCCGACCGCGTCGAGGCACTCGTCGAACTCACCCTCGCCCTGCTCGCGCTCGGCCACGCGCAGGGCCTTTTTCAGCTTCGGCAGCGCCGCCTCGTGCGGGTTCTGCGCGAGCGCATCCCTGATCATGGCGATGCCGTCCGCGCAGGCGGCCTTGTCGTCGGCCAGCGCCGGCGTGCTCAAGAGGAGGCTGGCGAGAAGAAGCGTCCGCATCATTCCACCGTGGATCATTTCACTGTGATCGTGCCGGCGACGCCCTTCGACTCCAGGCCGCGGGCTTCCCAGGTGTACTTGCCCGGCTTGATCGCCACGAACTCGATCGCGATCTCGCCCGGATCGTCGAACTCGAGGTGATCCGGCGGGCCGCCGCCGTGGATCTCCTTGTGCTCTATGACGATCTGGTTCCACCAGATGTAGCGGAAGAACTCGGTCGCGTAGACCTTGTACTCCTGATGGCCCTTGGCGATGATCCGCAGCCGGTAGGCCTTGCCGGATTCGAGCTCGATGTCCTTGTTCTCGACGACGAAGTCGTTGCCCTCCTCGTTGCCGAGGACGAGGTCGGGCAGGGTCTCGCGCTTCTTGGTGAGATCGAGCGCGACGGCCGGGCCGGCCGCCAGGATCGCCGCCAGCCCCAGCGCCGCCCATCGAAGACCTCGTGTCATCCTGTTCCCCCCCGCGCTGCCGTTCGCGGCAGTCGTGCTTGCGAAAACTCAGTTCGGCGAGATCGCCACGCCCCAGGGCAGCAGGCCGACCGGGATGCTCTTGACCACCTTCTCGGCCGCCACGTCGACCACCGAGACGTCGTTGGAGGTGCCGTTGGTGGAGAACAGCAGCGACTGGTCCGGCGTGAAGGCGAGCTGCCACACCCGCTGGCCCACCGGCAGGTACTTCTGCACGTCGTAGGTCTTGGCATCGATCACCGCGATGCGGTTGGCGGGCCCGAGGGCGACGAAGGCCTTGGTCCCGTCCTGGGTAATGCGGATGCCCACCGGCTGGATCGCCTCGTCGTTCACGCTCGGGATCTTGAAGGTGATCTTCTTCACCACGCGCCGCGCCGCCACGTCGATCACGCTGACCGTGCCGCCGACCTCGGCCGAGACCCAGAGGAACTTGCCGTCCGCCGTGAACTCGGCGAAGCGCGGGCGCGCGTCGACCAGCACGTTGTCGATCACCTGGAAGGTCTTGGTGTCGATGAAGTGGGCCATGTTGGTGGTTTCGGAGGTGTTCACCAGGATCTTGCCGTCCGGCGACAGGCCCATGCCCTCCGGCTCGACGCCGACGGGGACCTCCGCGAGCACCTTGTTCTTCTCGATGTCGATGATCGTGACCTGGCTGTCGTCCTCGTTGGCGACGTAGAGCGGGTTGCCGCTGCGATCGAGGATGAACTGCTCGGGGTCGGGGCCGGAGCGCAGCGAGCGCACCACCTTGCCGGTGGCGGTGTCGAGCACGTCGATGCGGTCGTCGTCGCTGGCGCAGACGAAGAGCTCCTTGCCGTCCTTGCTCACGGTGATGCCGCGGGGGCGGCGCCCGACCTTCCAGGTCGCCGTCACCGCCATCGTCGCGGTGTCGATCACGCTGACCGAGTTGCCCTTCTCATTGGAGACGTAGACCGTGTAGGCCTGCGCCGGCACCGACGCCAGGAGCGCCGCGCCGAGCGCGGCGAGCCCCAACCCTGCTCTCACGCAGCGGTCCATTCGCGATCCTCCCCCTGGCCTGGCGGCAAGCTTGGCACTCTGGCGGTGCCGAAATCCCGACGGACGACAGTGTAGTGCGTTTCGTGCCCGCGGCGAGGGCGACGGAACCGCGCTGCGGACTTCACGCGGCGGAACGCCGTCCTCGTGCGTCCCGGCGCGCTCACTGGAACTTGCAGGTCGTCTCGGGCAGGTCGGTCCCGAGGGTGTCGAGCGGCGTGCGCTGGTGCAGGAAGCCCTGCTCGGGCGCCACCGAGACCAGGGCCTTCGGCTGCACCACGATCAGCGGCTGGCGCAGCTGGTGGTCCCAGGGGCGGAAGCTCAGCGACACGCCCTTGTAGGCCGGCAGGCCGAAGGCCGGATCGCTCAGGTAGGCGGCCAGTGCCGCCGGGTCGGCGGTCTTGCGGGCGGCCCCGGCATCGCCGACGACGCGGATCGCGGCCCAGACCTGGTAGTCCAGCGGCCGCATCAGCCGGCCCGACAGGCGCCGGAAGCGGTTCTGCGCCTGAGCCGCGCCCCAGGTCTCCAGCACCGGCGACCAGGTGGTGGCGACGAGCCCCTGCGTGCCGCCGACGGGCCGCGGGTCGACGGTGCGATAGGGGACGTAGTCGCCCCAGTCGGCCTCCTCGTCGGCCACGATCGCCATGTCGTAGTCGAGCCCGCGGGTGAAGACCATCGCCTCGGCGCGGGTCGGCGTGTCGCCGCGCGCCTTGGCCAGCGGCCCGAAGGTCCAGGGCTTCTCCGCCGTGATCTTGAGAGCGAACTTCCTGGCCGAGTTGCGCATCGCGTCGGCATAGAGCTTGTCCGCGTCGGTCGGGCCGACGATCAGGAACAGCTTCCGCCAGCGCATCACGGTGAGGTACTGCGCCAGCGCGTCGGTCTGCATCGCCCGGCTCGGGGCGACGTGGAACACGTTCCTGCGGCAATCGGCACCGCGCAGGCGGTCGTCGGGGGCCGCCGCGTTCAGCACCACGGCGCCCTTGCCGTCGGCGCGTGCCGCCTCCGAGACGGCGAGCACCTCGTCGGCCGGCAGCGCCAGGACGAGGAAGCGGATGCCCTTGCCGAGCAGCGCCTTCGCCGCGTCGACCGCGCTCGGGCCCCCCTCGGTGAGCGCGATCTCGTCGAGGGCGTAGCTCTGCTTGATGAAGCGGCCGGTGGTGTTGTTGTCGGCGATGGCCATCTTCGCGCCGGCCAGGCCCTCGTCCTCGGGCGCGGCCTCCGCGTCGTAGGAGGACGGCGCGGGCTGCGGCCGGTAGATCAGGCCGACATGGGTGGCGGCCGGTTCCACGGGCGCGGCCGGCGCGGCGGCGGGCTCCTGGGCTGCCGCCGGGCCGGCCAGCGCCAGGGCGAGCAGCACCGCAGCACCGAGGGAACGTGCAGGATCGTGCAGGATGGCGTGCAGGGAGGCGTGCATGGGGGCGGGACGTAACAGCATTCCGGGCGCGGACTCAAACGTTAAGCGCGCGCCGATCATTGCCAAAATTCCCCGCCGCGCGACCTTATGCCGGGATGCGGCCGGCGTTGCGGCCGGCGCCGATGCCTCCGACCGGAGTTCCGTCATGATCCTTCGCGGCACGATCTTTCGCGACGGCGCCCTTCGCGCCTGCCGCCTCGCGGTTCCCCTCGTGCTCGCCGCCTGCCCTCCGGGCGCGGCGGCGGCCGAGCCGTCGAAGGCCGCGGTCTTCCCGGTCGAGCTGCTCGATCCGGGCGTCGTCGGCGGCCGCAAGGCCCGGCCCGACGAGGCGCGCAAGCTCGCGCTAGTCACCGACGAGCTGCGCGGCGCGCTCAAGGACAAGGGCGGCCTGGAGCCCGTCGACACCGCGCCGCAGGCGGCCGAGGTGAGCAAGCAGGGGCCGCTCTACAAGTGCGACGGCTGCGCCGCTCCGATCGCCAAGGCCCTGGGTGCGGATCTCGCCGTGACCGGCTATGTGGAGAAGGGGTCGGGCCAGATCTTCAACCTCAACGTCGTCATCGCCGACGCCGCCACCGGCAAGGTGGTGCGCGGCGGGCAGGTGGTGATCCGGGCCGACACCGACGACACCTGGACGCATGCCATGCGCTGGATTGTCAAGAACCGCCTGCTCGCCGAGCCCCTGCCCGGCAAGTCGTGATGTCGTCCGGCGCCCGCGCCGCCCCCGAGCCGTCCCCGTTCAGGTCGCCCGTGTCCGAGTCCGCACCTCCGTTTCCGACAAATCCCCTCCCCCGCCTCCTCGTCAGCGTCCGCGACGCCGCCGAGGCCGAGGCCGCGATCCGCGCCGGGGCCGACCTGATCGACGCCAAGGACCCGGAGAACGGGGCGCTCGGCGCCCTCCCCCCGGAGACCGTTCGCGCCATCGTCGCGCGCACCGCCGGCCGCGCCGCCACGAGCGCGGTCGCCGGCGAGCCGGCGGCGGCGGAGCGGCAGGCCGCGATCCGCGCCATGGCGGAGACCGGGGTCGGCTGGGTCAAGGTCGCGGTCCGCCCCGACTGGCTCGCCGATCCCGCCTCCCTTCGCGCGGCCGGCGCGGCCGCGCCTGGCCGCCTCGTCGCCGTGCTGTTCGCCGAGGACGACCCCGCGCCGGACTGCGCGCCGCGGCTCGCGGCGGCGGGCTTCATCGGCGCGATGATCGACACGGTGGTCAAGGACGGGCGCCGCCTGCCCGGCCTGATCGACGGGGCGCGCCTGGCCGCCTTCACCGCGGCGGCCCGTGCCGCCGGGCTGCTGTCGGGGCTCGCCGGGTCGCTGCGCGTCGACGACATCCTCGGCCTCGCCGCCCACCGCCCGGACTATCTCGGCTTCCGCGGCGGCCTCTGCCGCGACGGCGACCGCCGCAACGCCCTCGACGCGCAGCGGATCGCCGAGGCCGTGCGGGCGCTCCGCCGGCCGGCCGCGCGAGACGCGGCGTGAGCGTGCACACCGTCGTCAAGGTCGGCGGCAGCCTCCGCGCCGACCCGGCGCGCCTGCAAGCGCTGCTCGCCGCGCTCGCCGACGGCGCCTTCGGCCCGTGCCTCGTCGTGCCGGGCGGCGGCGCCTTCGCCGACGCGGTGCGGCTCGACCAGGCGCGTCTCGGCTTCGACGACGCGGAGGCGCATCGCCGCGCGCTCGATGCGATGAGCCGGATGGCGGGGTGTTTCCACGCCATCGAGCCGCGCCTCCTTCCCTTCCCCCTCCCCCGCAAGGGGGGAAGGGAGAGCGCCGTATCGGCTATCTGGGACCCCATCGCCCTCCGCGCCGGCCATCCGGACATCCCGGAATCCTGGGACGTGACCTCCGACAGCCTCGCGCTCTGGGCGGCGACGCGGATCGAGGCCGCCCGCTGCATCCTGGTGAAGTCCGCCGACGCCCCGGCGGGCGCCGACGCGTGCGACCTCGCCCGGATCGGCCTCGTCGATGCCGCGTTCCCGGCCTTCGCCGGCCGCTACTGCGGCGCGGTCTCGATCCTCGGCCCCGCCGGCGCGCGGCCGGTCCACGCGCGGGCCGCCGCATGAGCGCCGCGCCCGAGCACCTGGTCTTCGTCACCGGCAAGCTCGCCCGCGCGCGGCTGGAGAAGGTCGCGAGCGCCCTGCCCCCAGAGCGGTTCGCCTGGAGCATCGCCGATTCCGGGGTGAAGGTCGCCGCGCTGATGACCGAGGAGATCATCAAGCGCCGCGTCACCCTCCCCGAGGGCGCCACCCGCATCATCCTGCCCGGGCGCTGCCGGGCGAACCCGGAGGCCTTGGCCGCGCATTTCGGCCTGCCGGTCGAGCGCGGCCCCGACGAGATCGTCGACCTGCCGGCCCATCTCGGGCTCGCCGGCCGCAAGGTCGACCTGTCGCGCCACGACCTTCGCATCTTCTCCGAGATCGTCGACGCCTCGAAGATGACGGCCGCCGAGGTGGTGGCCAAGGGCCTGGACCTGGCGCGCCGGGGCGCCGACGTGATCGACCTCGGCGGCCTGCCGGACACCGATTTCCCGCATCTCGAGGATTGCGTGCGCGGGCTGAAGGCGCAGGGCCTCAAGGTCAGCGTCGATTCCTTCTCGATCGACGAGCTGCGCCGGGGTGCGGCCGCCGGGGCCGACTTCCTGCTCAGCCTCAACGAGGAGACGCTGGACCTCGCCTTCGAGACGGATGCGGTGCCGATCCTGGTGCCGATGCGGCCCGACGACCTGCCCTCCCTCGACCGCGCGATCGCGCGGATGGTGGAGGCAGGGCGCCCGTTCATCGCCGACCCGATCCTCGAGCCGATCCATTTCGGCTTCGTCGACTCGATCGCGCGCTACCGCGCCACCCGCGCGCGCTGGCCCGACATCGCGATGATGATGGGCACCGGCAACCTCACGGAGCTGACGGAGGCCGACAGCCTCGGGATCACCGCGCTCCTCGTCGGGATGTGCTCGGAGCTGTCGATCGGCAACGTCCTGATCGTGCAGGTCTCGAACCACACCCGCCGCACGGTCGAGGAACACGATGCCGCGAGGCGGGTGATGTTCGCGGCCAAGGCCGACGCCGCGCTGCCGAAGGGCTACGGCCGGGCACTTCTGGCACTTCACGACAAGCGTCCCTTCGTGCAAACGCCCGACGAGATCGCGGCCCTGGCGGCGCAGGTCCGCGACCCGAACTACCGGATCGCGGTCGCCGAGGACGGGATCCACCTCTACAACCGCGACGTCCACAAGGTCGGCACCGACGCGATGGCCTTCTTCACCGACCTCGACGTCGCCAGCGACGGCGCCCACGCGTTCTACCTCGGGGGCGAGCTGACCAAGGCCGAGACCGCGTGGCGCTTAGGCAAGCGCTACGTGCAGGACGAGCCGCTCGACTGGGCCTGCGCCGCCGACGCCGAGGTCGAGGACACCACCGCCTTCAAGAAGGCCGGCCATACCAAGCATTCCGGCCCGGACGCGCCGCAGGGCGCGCGCGACGCGCAGGTTCCGGCCGAGGCCGGCGCCTCGGCGCCCCGCACCATCGCGCCGGACGCGGCCGCGGCCGAGGCGTCGGTGTCGGAAACGCCCCGGGCGCCCGCGCAAAAGCTCGTCTGCGGCAAGCTCGTGCCGGCCGGGGAGGCCTGAGCCGGTGCCGCTGATCCTCGAGACGATCGTCACGACGCTCTCGCGAGAGGGCGCCCTGCACCTCGTGCCCTTCGGCCTGATCGCGGAGGGCGACGACTACGTGCTGGCGCCATTCCGGCCCTCGCCGACGATCCTCAACCTCGAGGCCAACCCCTGCTTCTGCGCCTCGAGCCCGCGCGACGTGCGGGTGATCGCCGGCGCGGTCACCGGGCGCCGGGACTGGCCGACGGTGGCGTGCGACCGCATCCCGGGCCGGCGCCTCGCCGACAGCTTCGGCCACGCCGAGTTCGAGGTCGCGGCGGTCGAGGCCGACCCGACCCGGCCGCGCTACCGCGGGCGCCAGGTCCACGCGGCGGCGCACGCCCCGTTCATCGGCTACAACCGGGCGCAGGCCGCGGTGCTGGAGGCGGCGATCCTCTCGACGCGGCTCCACATGCTGACGCCCGACAAGGTCATGGCCGAGATGCGCTATCTCGCCATCGCGATATCCAAGACGGCCGGCCCGCGCGAGCGGGAGGCCTGGGACTGGATCGAGGACAAGGTCGCCGCCCATCTCGGGACGGACGGCCGCATCCTCGCCGACACCGCCGCCGCACGAGACGGCGGATCAGGAGTGACACCCCCATGAGGATCGAGCTGCCCATGATGAGAAGACTGGCCCTCACGAGCGCCG
The DNA here is from genome assembly GCF_022829745.1 of Methylobacterium sp. E-016. Taxonomy (NCBI): domain Bacteria; kingdom Pseudomonadati; phylum Pseudomonadota; class Alphaproteobacteria; order Hyphomicrobiales; family Methylobacteriaceae; genus Methylobacterium; species Methylobacterium sp. E-016. The sequence continues at coordinate 6,719 of NZ_JAKSYF010000062.1, read as the reverse complement.
TGGTGATTGCCGCGGTGGCGGCGACCACGGCCCAGGCCCACGGCCCGACCCGCAAGAAGGTCGAGGAGACCGTCGAGATCAACGCCAGCCCGGACAAGGTCTGGAAGGTGATCGGCAACTTCCAGGACATGAGCTGGCTGCCGCTGGTCGAGAAGACCGAGGGCAAGGAGGGCAACACCCCCGACAAGGCCACCCGCGTCCTCACGCTCAAGGGCGGCGCCACCGTCGAGGAGAGCCTGTACAAGTACTCCGCCGAGAAGATGAGCTACTCGTACCGGATCACCAAGGTCGACGTGAAGACCCTGCCGGTGAACGATTACTCGTCCACGCTCAAGGTCGAGGCGGACGGCGACGGCAAGTCGAAGGTGTCGTGGGACGGCGCGTTCTACCGCGGCTACATGAACAACGATCCGCCGCCCGAGCTGAACGACGAGGCCTCGCAGAAGGCCGTGCGCGGCCTCTACCGCACCGGTCTCGACGCGCTGAAGGCGCAGGTCGAGAAGGGCTCTTGAGCCGTTCGATCACATCGCGACGCGGAGGCCGGCTGCGCGCCGGCCTCTCGCTCGCCCTCGCCCTGTGGCTCGTGCCGCTCGCCGCGCGCGCCGCCGAGGCGGTGGTCACGGTGCAAGGCGACAACGCCGTCGACGTGATCGATCTCGAGGCCGGCACGATCCTGCAGCGCATCCCGGTCGCCGGCTCGCCCGCCGGCATCGCGCTCTCCCCCGATCGCAGGACCGCCTACGTGACCTGCCCCGACGCGCCGGGCATCGCCGTCGTCGACCTGACCGCGCGCAAGGTCGCGCAGGTGCTGGCCCTTCCGGGCGGCCCGCTCGGCATCGCGGCGAACCCGAGGAGCGGCGCCGTCTACGTCGCCGACTGGTACGCCAAGCGGGTGTTCGTGCTGGTGCCGGGTGAGGCGGGCCTCAGGCTCGACGGCGAGATCGCGGTCGGGGCCTCGCCGTCGGGCATCGCGGTGACGCCGGACGGCGCGACGCTGCTGGTGGCCAACCGCGAGGCGGACACGGTCTCGGTGGTCGACGCCGCGACCCGCCGCGAGACCGGGACGATCGCCGTAGGCCATCATCCCTTCGGCATCACCCTCGATGCGCAAGCCAAGCGCGCCTACACCGCCAACGTCACCGGCGACGACGTGTCGGTGATCGACCTCGCCGCGGCGCGCGAGGTCGGCCGGGTGAAGACCAGCCAGCGCCCCTACGTGATCGCCCTGACGGGGGAGCGCGGCTTCGTCACCGACCAGTATTCCGGTACCGTCACGGTGTTCGATCCTGCCACCCTCGCCCCCGTGGCCCGGATCGAAGTCGGCGACCACCCCGAGGGCATCGCCGCCACCGCCGACGGGCGCTCGGTGATCGTCGCCAACTGGGGCTCGAACACGCTCTCGGTCATCGACGCGCGGACGCTGACGGTGACCCGCGAGATCAAGACCGACGACAGCCCGCGGGCATTCGGGGATTTTCTGCGCTGACGTCGCGCCGGGCGGAAGCCTGACGTGGCGCGGGTCCCTTCCCCCAGGGGGAGGACAGGATGAGGGGCGTGCGTTTTCCGGAGCGGTCACGCCCCTCACCCCAACCCTCTCCCCATGGAAGAGGGCTTGGCCCCGCGGTCGATCACGCCGCCTCGGGCGGCTCGCCGTCCTCCGGGCCCTCCGGCGCGTGCAGCATGTCCTCCAGCTCGTCGATCAGCCGGTCGATCTGGTCGGGCGTCGCCAGCACCTTGACGGTCTCGCCGTCCTCGGTGGCGAGCGCGAGCTCGATATGCGGGCCGACCCGGGCGGTGAGGACGCGGGCGAGGATCTTCAGGGCGCTCATCGGTCTTCCTTCAAAACCAGCGTGTCGGCGGAGAGCAGCGCGACGGCGAGCGCCGGGCCGCAGGTGGAGGCCCAGTCTGGCCGGCCGGCGATGCGATCCGCCAGCACCTCGGTGAAGGGCAGGCAGCGCCGGCCGAGGCGCCGGGCGAGGGCGTCGGCCAGGAAGGCGCCCGCGCCGCAGGCGATCACGGGGGCCGCGGCCGGGATGTCGGGGCGCGAGAGCAGGGTGGCGGCCGCGTCGTGGAGCAGGCGCAGCTGCGCCTCGGCGAAGTGGCCGGCAAGCGCCCGCCAGTCCTCGTCCGTCCCCTCCCCGCGGTCGCGGCCGATCATCCGGGCGAGGCGCGTCTCGCTTTCGGGCACCGACTTGCCCTTGCCGTCGCCGCTCGCCTGCTGGTCGGCGCCCTCGCGAAGGTCGCCGGTGATGCGGTGGACGTCGGCCGCGTGCGCGAAGGTCTCGGACATCAGCCGGGTGCGGCGGCCCCGGAACGGCGCATGGTCGGAAAGCGCCAGCAGCGGCGTGCGCACGACGCCGGTATAGACGAGCTCCCCCGTCTCCAGCCGCTCGGCGTCGCTGTAGCCGGCGGCGGCGGCGCGGCCTCCGACGATCGGGATCAGGTCGGCGGTGGTCGAGCCGACGTCGACGAGCAGCGCGTCGGGCACGTGCCGCCCGAGCAGGGCCGCGGTGGCGTGCCAGTTCGCCGAGGCGATCTCCGCGGCGTTCGGCTCCGCATCCCGCGGCGCGACGAAGCCGGCGCGCCCGGCATAGATCGCGACCTCGCCGGCCAGGTGCGTCGCCGCCCAGCCTGCGAGCTGCGCGACGCCGTCCGTCCGGTCGGCGAAGCAGTCGGTGAGCTCGCCGGTCATCGTCACGGCGTGCGCCGCCTCCCCCCGCGCCCAGTCGGGCAGCCCGGCGAAGGTGGCGTCGAGGGCGGGCAGCCCGCGCCAGAGCGGGCACGGCGCCTGCACCACCGCGCGGACGATGCCGCCCTCGACCAGCGCCGCCTTGACGTGCACCCCGCCGAGATCCCATCCGATCGTCCTGGCAGGGCGGGGAAGCGGATGCGCGGCGGGCAAGGGCGATCTCACTGATGGGCGACGCAGAGGGCGAGGGCGCGACGACGCCGTTCGCGGTGATTCCGGTGATCGACCTGCGCCACGGGCGGGTGGTGCGGGCACGCGCCGGCGAGCGACAGAGCTATGCCCCGATCGAGACCCCGTTGGCAAAGGGCTCGGCGCCGGCCGACATCGCCCGCGGCCTCCTCGCCGCGGTCCCGGCGCGGACGCTCTACGTCGCCGACCTCGACGCGATCGTCGATCGTGCCCCGCCCGACCTCGGGGCGCTGGCGGCGATCGCGCGGGCCTGCCCCGGCATCGGCCTCTGGGTCGATGCGGGCTTCGCAGAGGCGGCGACGGTCGAGGCCTTCCTCGCCGCCGGGCTCGGCCGCCCCGTGATCGGCAGCGAGAGCCAGGCCGACGAGGGCCTCGTCGTCCGCCTCGGCGACCGGGCCGTGCTCTCGCTCGACAGCCGCGGCGCGAGCCGGCTCGGGCCGCCCGGCCTGCATGCGGATGCCCGCCACTGGCCGCCGGAGGTGATCGTGATGACGCTCGCCCGCATCGGCGTCGGATCGGGGCCGGACCTCGCCGGGCTGGAAGCCGCCGCGCGCCTGGCCCCCGGCCGCCGGATCTACGCCGCCGGCGGCGTGCGTGGCCCGGACGACCTCGCCGCGCTCCGTCGCGCCGGGGTCGCGGGCGCCCTGGTCGCGTCGGCGATCCATGACGGCGCCCTCCGCGCCGGGGACCTGCCCTGAACCTTCCGGCCGTGGCACGCCGCTGCTAGGGTGCCGGCAGGCACCGAGCGAAACGCGACAGACGGCAAGACCAATGGAAAAATTCACCACCCTGGAGGGCGTCGCGGCGCCCATGCGGATCATCAACGTCGACACCGACCGGATCATCCCGAAGCAGTATCTCAAGACGATCAAGCGCACCGGCCTCGGCAAGGGGCTGTTCGCCGAGATGCGCTACCGGGACGACGGCTCGGAGAACCCGGACTTCGTGCTCAACCAGCCGGCCTACCGCAACGCCAGGATCCTGGTGGCGGGCGACAATTTCGGCTGCGGCTCGTCGCGCGAGCACGCGCCCTGGGCGCTGACCGATTTCGGCATCCGCTGCGTGATCTCGACGAGCTTCGCCGACATCTTCTTCAACAACTGCGCCAAGAACGGCATCCTGGCGATCGTGGTCTCTCCGGAAGACCTCGAGAAGCTGTTCGAGGATGCCGAGCGCGGCGCCAACGCCACCCTCTCGGTCGACCTCGAAGCGCAGACCATCCGGGGCCCGGACGGCGGCACGCTACACTTCGACATCGATCCCGGCCGCAAGGAGAGCCTGCTCAACGGCCTCGACGAGATCGGCCTGACCCTCAAGCGCGCCCCGAAGATCGACGCCTACGAGGACAAGCTGGCCGCGCGCGGCTGGGCGTGAGCGCGGCCGGACCGCGGGGGAGCGTCCGCACCGCGATCCGGCCTTAAGCCTGCGTTAACCGTTCCCTCATCAGGCTCCGGCGCCCCGGACACCATGCGAGCGACGACGATGCGGCGAGACTCCTGGCAGCGATCCTCCCGCAGGCCGATCCTGCCGTGGCTCGCCCTCGCCTGCCTCACGGCGACCGGCGCGCGGGCCGATTTCCAATCCTGCCTCGCCGGCCTGCAGCAGCAGGCGGCGGCGCAGGGCGTGTCGGTGCAGGCGTTCCGCAGCGCCACCGACGGGATCAGCTTCGACGACAAGGTGATCGAGCTCTCCCAGGCGCAGCCCGAGTTCAAGACGCCGAACTGGGACTACATGGCGGCCCTGGTCGACGACGAGCGCGTCGACGACGGCAAGGCGGCGATGCGCCAGTACGGGCAGGCCCTGGCGCAGGCCGAGTCCCGCTACGGCGTCGACCGCTTCACCATCGCCGCGGTCTGGGGCGTGGAATCGAACTTCGGCAAGAACCTCGGCAAGATGCCGCTGGTGCAGTCGCTGGCGACGCTGGCCTGCTCCGGCAACCGCCGCCGCGACTTCTTCCGCGGCGAGCTGATGGCGACGCTGAAGATCATCGACCGCGGCGACATCGAGCCCGGCCGCCTCACCGGCTCCTGGGCCGGCGCCTTCGGCCAGACCCAGTTCATGCCGACGACCTACCAGCGCCTCGCCGTCGACCTCGACGGCGACGGCCGCCGCGACGTGGTCGACTCGGTGCCCGACGCCGTCGGCTCGACCGCGAACTTCCTGCACGTCGCCAAGTGGTCGAACGGCCAGGGCTGGGGCTACGAGGTCAAGCTGCCGGCCGGCTTCAACGCCGGGGCCGCGGGGCGGAAGAACAAGAAGCCGGTCGGCCACTGGGCCGCGCTCGGCGTCAAGCGCATCGACGGGCGCCCGCTCTCCGCCGAGGGTCCCGTCGGCATCATGATCCCGGCCGGGATCGAGGGGCCCGCCTTCCTCGTCACCAGGAACTTCGACGCGATCTACTCCTACAACGCCGCCGAATCCTACGGGCTCGCCATCGCCGTGCTCTCCGACCGCCTGCGCGGCCGGCCCGGCATCCAGGCGGAGTGGCCGACCGACGACCCGCCGCTGTCGCGGGCCGAGCGCCGCGACCTTCAGGCCCGGCTGACGGCGCGCGGCTACGACGTCGGCGAGCCGGACGGCAAGGTCGGCGCCAAGACCCGCGACGCGATCAAGGAGATCGAGCGCAGCCTCGGCATGCCGCAGACCGGCCGTCCGGGCGCGAAGGTGCTGGAAGCGTTGCGCCGGTGAGCCGGCGCCTGATCGGCTCGGGCTCGCCGTTCGAAGCCGCCTACGGCTATTCGCGCGCGGTCGTGACGGGCGGCTTCGTGTTCGTCGCCGGCACCACCGGCTACGATGACGCGACGATGACGATGCCGGAGGAGGCCGCGGCGCAGGCCGAGGCGTGCTGGCGGACCATCGCATCGGTGCTCGCCGAGGCCGGATCCGGCCTGGAGCGCATCGTGCGGGCGACCTACTACGTCACCGATCGGGCGGATGCCGAGGCGGTGCTCGCGGTCTGCGGCCGCGTGCTGGCCCAGGTCCGGCCGGCCGCGACGTTCCTCGTCGTCGCCGGCCTGCTGCGCCCCGAGATGAAGCTCGAGATCGAGGTCACGGCGACCTTAGGGTGAGACGGTTGCGCCGCCCGATCAGTAGGGCGTCCCGTAATACGGCCGGCGGACCGGGCGGTAGCGGTCCTGAACGGGACGGCCATAGCCGTCGCCGTACGCCCCGAGATAGGGATCGAGCCGCGGATCGCGGTAGTTGCCGTTGTTGACGCCGGCCGAGCGGTCGTTGCCGTTCAGTGCCGCGTAGGGCGAGAGGCCGCTGCCGCTGTCGCTGCCACCGCCTCCACCGCCGCCGCGCGCGAGCACGGCGCCGGTCGAGCCGAGAATGAGGCCTGCCGCCAGCACGGCCCGAACCGTCTTCCGCGTCGTCGTCTTGACTGCCATCGTCGCCTCCCGATCTCGCTGCATGCCGGATCCAGGCGAAAAACCGGTCGCGGCGACGCGAGGTTCCCGAGGGCCGGGGGCGACGAAAGCGCCGACCTTCTCTCCGCCACCGGTCGTCGACGCGGCAGGGCCCGCCGCCCGGGATTCGAGCAGACCCCGATGACCCCCGGCGGCGACGGCGGGACGAGATGGCGTCGGGGCGAGCCGATGGCTCAGCCCGGCCACCGGGGCCTGCGCCGGACGACGCCTAGTGCCGGTAGCGTTCGGCGAGGGCCATGAGGGCTCCTGCGAGCTCGGTGAGGTTGGCCGAGGCCGCCTCGACCTCGCGGGTGCCGGCGGCGGTCTGCTGGCTCGCCTGGCGGATGTTCTGCAGGGCGCCCATCACCTGCTCG
>NZ_JAKSYF010000020.1:0-28896 GCF_022829745.1 Methylobacterium sp. E-016 | reverse complement strand
CCTCAACCCGCAGAGCACCGTGAAGCGGAAGTGAGGCGAACAGATCGGGGCTCGTAACCCGTCGACCGACGCCGACCCCGTCATTCCGGCCTCGGATGCGCACCCCCCGACTGACGGGCTCGGCGTCGATCGACGGGTTCTTCGGCTAGCACACGATGATCGACCCTCGCCTCATCGGCCGGATCGCCTTCCCGCACCCGCTGCCGCAGCGGCCACCGCTGGCGCCGTGTCGGCACGCGCTTGGGCGGTCTGTGGAGCGGGGCGCGCGTCTGCAGTGTCCGGGTGGGCGCTGCCCGGAGCGGTAAAGCGGGCGATTGGGTCGCGGCGGGCGACCCTTATCAACGCGGTCATCGCCCCGGGCGCCGGCACGGAGAGCGGCAACATCGGCAGCCTCAACCCGCAGCGCACCGTGAAGCGAAAGTGAGGCCAACAGATCGGGGCTCGTAACCCGTCGATCGACGCCGAGCACGTCAGTCCGGGCTCAGCTTCGCAGCCCCGGAATGACGGGCTCGGCGTCGATCGACGGGTTCTTCGGCGAGAACACGATGATCGACCCTCGCCTCATCGGCCGGATCGCCTTCGCGCACCGGCTGCCGACGCGGCCGCCGCTGGCGCCGGGGCGGCACGCGCTTGGGCTGTTTGCGGAGCGGGACGCGATCCTGCAGGTGCCGCGTGGCATCGACCCGCGCAGGCCGACGCCGCTCGTGGTGCTGTTTCACGGCGGCGGGGGCAGCGCGGAGAAGATCCTGCCGATGCTGGAGGCGCATGCGGAGACGCGCCGCTTCCTGCTGCTGGCGCCGCAATCGCTGTTCCCGACCTGGGACCTGGTCATCGCCGGCCACGGGCCCGACCGCGAGCGCCTCGAAGCCGCGCTCGCCGAGGTCGGTTCGCGGTTCCTGCTCGATCCGCCGCGGCTGGCCTTCGCGGGGCATTCGGACGGCGGCAGCTACGCCCTCTCGTCGGGCCTGACCAACGGCGACGTCGTCACCCACGTCATCGCCTCGTCCGCCGGCTTCCTCAGCGTGCAGGTCCAGGCCGGCGCGCCGCGGGTCTTCGTCTCGCACGGCAGCCGTGACGCGCAGATCGCGGTCGGCCATGGCGGCCGCAGCCACGCCGCCCAGCTGGAGCGGGCCGGCTACGACGTCACCTACGTCGAGTACGACGGCCCCCACGCCTACGATCCGGCCGTGGTCGCGCAGGCGGTGGCGTTCTTCCTCGGCGAGCCGAGCCCGCCCTGACGTCGCGGCGGATCAGGCCGGCGCGACGGCGAGTTCGCGAGGCGCCGGCGCGTCGGCCCTCGGCCGTTCCGCGTCGGTGAGCAGCGCCGCCACGAGGTCGCCCTGCGAGACGATCCCGACGAGGCGGTCGTCCGGCCCGACCACCGGCAGGTGATGCAGGCCGAGGCCCGACATCTGCAGAACCACCTCGCCGATCGGGCTTTCCGGCCGCAGGGTGACGACCGGGCTGGTCATGATGTCCTCGACGCATCCGTGGGGGGCACGCCCGCGCGATGCGGTCAGGCGCAGGCGGCGCCCGAGCCCGAGTCGCGGGCCGCGCTGGTCCCAGGCCGCCTTGTCGAGGAGGTCGGTCTGCGTGACGATGCCGACCACGCGGGCGCTCTCGTCGGTGACGGGCAGGACCTTGATGTGGTGGCGTCGGAGCAGGGCGAGGGCGTCCATCAGCGGGGCGCCGGGCGCGATGGCGACGACGTCGCGGGTCATGATCGCGGCGCAGTCGGTCTGCCCCGAGCGCCGGCGGTAGGAGCGGATCTGCGCCTGGCGCAGGATCGCCTCGAGGTCGCTCCGGCCGACGTCGAGGAGCTGGTCGAAGTCCTCGAGCGCCGCGTCGAGGTCGGCGGAGGTGAAGCCGAGCGGTGCGGTGGCGGGCTCGGCGCCGATCCGGCCGGGCGAGGCGGCGACCGCGTGATGCGGATAGGGCCGGCCCGTCAGGTTGTTGAACACGAGCGCCGAGGCCAGCAGCAGCAGCGAGTTCGCGCCGACCGGCCAGAGCACGAAGCCGTAGCCGAGGTCGTGGATCGCCGGGCCGCCGAGGACCGCGGTGAGCGCGACCGCGCCGCTCGGCGGGTGGACGCAGCGCAGCGCCATCATCAGGCCGACAGTGCCGGCGATGGCCAGCGCCGCCGCGGCGACCGGATCGGGCACGAAGGTCGCGACGCTGACGCCGACCAGGGCCGCGACGAGGTTGCCGCCCACGATCGACCAGGGCTGCGCCAGAGGGCTCGCCGGCACGGCGAACAGGAGCACCGCCGAGGCGCCCATCGGTGCGATCAGGAAGGGCAGGGCGGTGGTCGGTCCCAGCGCCCAAGCGCCGAGCACCCCGGTGACGAGGATGCCGAGCATCGCGCCGAGGGCCGACCGGATGCGCTCGCGGACGCTGAGCGGCGTCGCGGCCGGAACGAACCGGCGCCACAGGGCCTGCATGGATCCGAGCCTTTGCATGTTTCAGCGCCGCGCCACGCCTACACCCACCGAGGCCGTCGTCTTCGCACGGCCGACGGGACGAGGCACGGGTCCCTTCTCCCATGGGGAGAAGGACAGGATGAGTGGCGTGAGCTTTCGAAGAGGTCACGCCCCTCACCCCAACCCTCTCCCCTTGGGAGAGGGGGCCGTCTGGTGCTTCGCGCGACCCATCCAGTCGTTCTCACGCGAAAACGGCGGAAGCCGCCCCCGCATCCTGTGGGACCGGAAGCGGCTTTGCAGAGCGTCGGACCGCTCAGACCGCGCGGGCCTGATGCAGCTCCTCGATCTGCTGCTGGGTGTAGCCGAGGTCGACCAGCACCTCGTCGGTGTGCTCGCCGAGCAGCGGCGAGGACTTGATCTCGACCGTCATGTCCGAGAACTTGATCGGGCTTCCGACCGTCAGGTACGAGCCGAGATGCGGATGCGGCACCTCGACGACCGTGCCGCTGGCGCGCAAGGACGGATCGACCGAGATCTCCTTCATCGACATCACCGGGGCGCAGGGGATGTCGAACTTGCGCAGGATGTCGACCGCCTCGAACTTGGTCTTGTCGGCAAGCCACTCCTCGATCGTTCCGAAGATGTCCATGATCTTGTCCTGGCGGGCGGATGCGGTCTTGTAGGCCGGATCGTCGATCCACTCCTCCCTGCCGATCGCCCGGCAGATCGGGGCCCAGGCATGGCCCTGGATCGTGAAGTAGATGTAGGCGTTCGGGTCGGTCTCCCAGCCCTTGCACTTGAGCACCCATCCGGGCTGGCCGCCGCCGCCGGCATTGCCGCCGCGCGGCACCACGTCCGTGAACGTGCCGTGCGGGTATTGCGGATACTCCTCGAGGTAGCCGAGCGCATCGAGCCGCTGCTGGTCGCGCAGCTTCACGCGGCAGAGGTTCAGCACCGAATCCTGCATCGACACGGCGACCTTCTGGCCCTTGCCGGTCTTGTTCTTCTGGTGGAGCGCGGTGAGGATGCCGATGGCGAGGTGCATGCCGGTGTTGGAATCGCCGAGCGCCGCCGCGCTGACCGTCGGCGGCCCATCCCAGAACCCGGTGGTCGAGGCGGCGCCGCCGGCGCACTGGGCGACGTTCTCGTAGACCTTGAGGTCCTCGTAGTGGTGGCCGTCGGAGAAGCCCTTCACCGAGGCGACGATCATGCCCGGGTTGAGCTCGTTGATCCGCGGCCAGGAGAAGCCCATCCGGTCGAGGGCGCCGGGGCCGAAATTCTCGACGAGCACGTCGGATTCGGCGATCAGCTTCTCCAGCACCTGCTTGCCCTCGGGCGTCTTGGTGTCGAGGGTCAGCGAGCGCTTGTTGGAGTTCAGCATCGTGAAGTAGAGCGCATCCGCGCCCTCGACGTGCCGCAGCTGGTTGCGGGTGACGTCGCCGGAGCCGGGGCGCTCGACCTTGATCACGTCGGCGCCGAACCAGGCCAGCAGCTGCGTGCAGGCCGGCCCGGCCTGGACGTGGGTGAAGTCGATGATCTTGATCCCCTCGAGTGGCTTGCTCATCGTCGGCTTTTCCTCTCTTGCGTGGATGGGTGGCGACGCCGACCCTCGATCGGTGCCGCGTTCGGCGAGCGGAGACCGGGCTCTTCTGCGGAGCCTCGATCCGCGGTCACGTTGCTTTCGGCCGGATGCCGTCTTGCTTGCGAAATCCGGCCTTGATCTCGAGGACGTCGGCTGTTCCCGGCGGCGGACCGCCGAACGCCGTCGTCAGGCTTCCAGCTCGGCGAGGCGGCGCCGCATCGCGCGCTCCGCGTTCCAGCGTTCCGTCTCGTCGCGGATCACGGCGGTGATGCCGGTGACGTTCTCGTCAGCGTCGAACAGCATGCTGACCGTGAAGGCGATCGACAGGGCGCGGCCGTCCTTGTGCAGGGCCGGCACCCGCAGCACCTCGGCGCCGTAGCGGGTGACGCCGGTGCGCATGGTCTTGCGGTAGCCCTCCCAGTGCCGGTGCCGGTGGCGATCGGGGGTGATCAGGTCGAGCGATCGCCCGAGCGCCTCCTCCGGCGTGAACCCGAAGATGCGCTCGGCGGCGGCGTTCCACACCACGATCGCCCCCTCGGGATCCGAGACCACGATCGCGTCGCCGGCATTCGAGACCAGTTGTTCGAAGTCGATCGCCTGGGACATGGAGGACGCTCATCAATCCTGGACCCGTCGTCCACCGCCGATCGTCGATCCGCGAGGGTCGTCGTCGGTCGCGCGGGCCGCGGAGCACGCGACGACGCGGACCCTGATCGGGATCGAGGTCAGCGGTCGGGAATTCGGCCGGGCATGGAAGCTCTCCCTGCGGCGGAGCCGGGCCACGCTCGCAATCGCCGAGACGATCCGTCGAGGGCTCGATTCCTTATTTGGTATTTGGTATGCCAGAGCAGAAATCGCGTCAAGGCACGCGATGCCCGCGCCGCCTCGCTTCGGTTTCAAATCGCGGATCTGTCAGCCGACCGGGCTCGAACCACGGAACGCCGGTGCCGATCGCAACATTCGGCAGCACAGGGAGCAATGCGATGACGCCGGCGCCGAGCATCACGATCAGCCAGGTCGGCGATTACGTCTTCACGGTGGATTTCGGCAAAGCATTGCCGGCCTTGCGCGTGGACGAGGCGGAGCCGATCGGCGGCGGGACCGGCCCCCATCCGGAACAGCTGCTGATCGCCGGCGTGGCGAACTGCCTGTGCGCCAGCCTGGTCTTCGCGCTGGGGAAGTTCCGCCAGGACGGCAAGGGCGTGTCCGCGGAAGCCACCTGCCGGATCGCGCGCAACGAGGCCGACCGCCTTCGGATCGTCGGCATCGACGTGCGGATCGCGCTCGGCGCCGCAGCCGCCGACATGCCGCGGATCGACCGGGTGCTCAACCAGTTCCAGCGGTTCTGCACGGTGTCGGAGAGCGTGAAGCTCGGCATTCCCATCGCCGTCTCGGTGCACGACGGCACCGGCACGGCGTTGACCTGACGGCGGCCCCGCGAAGCGGGAGCGCGGTGCCTACCACGAGAGGAGATGCGATGTCGGACATGCACAGGGCGGGCGCCGAGGCGCCGGAGGCGTTGGCCCGCCTGTTCAACCAGCGCGCCAATGCCGGCGACGTCGAGGGGCTCGTCGCACTCTACGAGCCCGATGCGGTGCTCGCCGCGGGCCGCGTCGTCGCCACCGGGCACGCGGAGATCCGCGCCTTCTACGCCGACCTGCTGTCCCGCCGCTCGGACTTCCCGGCCGCGGACGTGCTGCCGCCGCTGCGCAACGGGCCGATCGCGATGACGTTCGCGCGGCTGCCCAACGGCACGATCTCCGCGGAGACCGCGCGCGAGCAGGCGGACGGGACCTGGCGCTGGGTGATCGACCAGCTGAAGATCAAGCCGTCCGAAGGTCAGGCCCGGTAATACGCGCGATACCAGCGCACGAACCGCTCGACGCCGGCCTCGATCGGGGTCGACGGCGCGAAGCCGACGGCGGCGGAGAGGTCGTCCACGTCGGCGAAGGTCGCCGGCACGTCGCCGGCCTGCATCGGCAGCATCCGCCGGACCGCCTTCACGCCGAGGCAGCCTTCCAGCACGTCGATCAGGTGGAGCAGCTGCACCGGCTGGTTGTTGCCGATATTGTAGAGCCGGTAGGGCGCGGCGCTCGTGCCCGGGTCGGGGCGTGCACCGTCCCAGCCCGGGTTCGGCGCGGCGATGCGCTCGCCGATCCGCAACACCCCGTCGACCACGTCGTCGACGTAGGTGAAGTCGCGCTGCATCAGCCCGTTGTTGAACACCGAGATCGGCTCGCCTGCGAGGATCGCCCGGGTGAACAGGAACAACGCCATGTCGGGCCGGTACCAGGGGCCGTAGACCGTGAAGAAGCGCAGGCCCGTGGTCGGCAGACCGTAGAGATGGCTGTAGGAATGGGCGAACAGCTCGTTCGCCTTCTTGGTCGCCGCGTACAGGCTGACCGGGTGGTCGACGTTGTCGTGGACCGAGAACGGCATCTTGGTGAGCGCGCCGTAGACCGAGCTCGACGAGGCGTAGACGAGGTGCGCGCAGCCGTGATGGCGGCAACCTTCGAGGATGTTCAGGAATCCGTCTACGTTGCTGCGCGCGTAGGCGCGCGGGTTCTCGAGCGAGTAGCGCACGCCCGCCTGCGCCGCGAGGTGGACCACGAGCCGGAAGCGGTGCTCGGCGAACAGCGCATCGACGGCATCGGCCTCGGCGATGTCGAGCTTCAGGAAGCGGAAGTTCGGATGGGCCTCGAGCCGTGCGAGCCGCGCCTGCTTCAGGCCGACGTCGTAATAGGCGTTGAGGTTGTCGATGCCGATCACCGGCCGGCCGGCCGCGAGGTAGCGCTCGGCGACGTGGTACCCGATGAACCCGGCCGCCCCGGTGATCAGTACCGGATCCATGAGCGTCCCCCTTCGTGCGGCCGCATCCGCGGTCCGAAGCTGCGCCTCCCTAGACCATTTCCAGCGCTTGGTGGATGCCGTCGCGGAACGGGATCGATGTCGCGTCCGACGCGGGGAGCCGCGCCGGCGGCGGCCTGCGCGGAGCGCGTCCGCACGGGGGTGGAATACCGAGTTCGATCACCAACCGTGAGTAGAGCGAGCCGATCGGATCGTCGCGCCCGCGGAAACGCTTCCCGGCGGAGGAACCCCGACGCGACGGCGACGGTTCACCAGCGTACGCCGATGCTGAATCGGGCAGCGGCGCCGTTCGAGGCGGGGGCTCCGCCTTCGCAGACGACCCAAGGACTTCCCCAATGAAGAAACTGTTCCTGATCGCCGCGTCGCTGACGCTCATGTCCGCGACCGCCTTCGCCCAGGGGAACTCCCCCTACAACTCGTCCGGCTCCCAGGCCGGCGGCCCGCGCGGCGGCATGGAGCGCGCGATGGGTGCGCCGGGCGGCACGCCGGAGATGGGCTCGTCGATGCGCCCCGGCATGCGTCCGATGGCGCGTCCGATGATGCGCCACCAGCGCCGCCACCGCATGATGCATCACCGTCGCCACCGCATGTGATCGGTTCGACGTTCGCGCGAAAGGCCGCCCGAGAGGGCGGCCTTTTTCGTTTCCGGGATCGCTTTCCGGCCGGCATCGACCGGACGTCGGCCGAAAAAGTCACGGGGCGGCGAGCGCCGGGCGCTGGTCGGCGCAGATGCCCCCAGCCCTTGTGTAACCCCATCGCCTGGTGCGCCTCCCGGTCGGCCGCGCTTCGGTGCCTGGCAACGGCCGCGCAGAGGCAGCCACCCACGGCCGCGAAGGTGATGATCAGCGTCGTGAACGGCTTGTCAGGGGGCGCCCATGCCGCGGTCTCGGCGTCGGTCACGACGCGGCGGGCATTCTCCGCGACGTCGCGATGGACGCCGCGATCGGGAAAGGCGTCGCCCTGCAGGCCCTGCATCTGACGACGCCGGTGTCGCCCGATCCGGCGTCGAATTCCACCGACGCGTGGTGTCGGGCAGAGGCGCGATCGGTCCCCATCCCCGATCGCCGGCCGGCTTTCGAACGCGCATGCACGGAACCGGGCTTCGCTTTCGCGACGCCGCGGATTCGCACATCCTAGGTTCGAATTCACCTCCTCTTAACCGGATGCGGACATCACTCCTACGGATAGGGATCCGTCTTCGTGCCGCGGTGAATCATGAGCTTGTCGATCGGTACGAAGATCCACGCGATCACGGTGATCTGCGTGCTGGGGCTAATCAGCCTCATCGCCCTCTCGGTCATCGAACTCCGCGACGAGGTGACGAACAGCCGGGCGGTCAAGACGCAGCAGCTGGTTGAGGTCGCCGCCGGCGTGCTCGAGCATTTCGAGGGGGAGGCGCGGTCCGGCCGGATGACCGAAGCGGCCGCCAGGCGGTCGGCGCTCGAGGGCGTACGGAACCTGCGATACGGCGCGAACGAATACTTCTACATCATCGACGACCAGGTGCGGATGGTGATGCATCCGATCAAGCCGGCTCTCGACGGCACGGATCTCGCCGCGCTGAAGGATCCGGTGGGCAAGGCCCTGTTCGTCGAGATGGCCGACGTGGCACGGAGACGGGGGGCCGGCTTCGTGTCCTACATGTGGCCGAAACCCGGGGCCGAGCAGCCCGTCGACAAGATCTCGTTCGTGAAGCGCTTCGAGCCGTGGGGCTGGATCATCGGCTCGGGCGTCTACGCCGACGACACGCTGGCCCACCTCAAGGCCCTCGTGATCAAGCTGTCGCTCGGCCTCGGCGGCATCGCGCTGCTGGTCGGCAGCGCCGCCTTCCTCATCGGGCGGCAGGTCACCCGCCCGATCTACGGGCTCACCGACACGATGAGCCGGCTCGCCCGCGGCGCGACCGCCGTGGACATTCCGGGGATCGCGCGCCGCGACGAGATCGGCGAGATGGCCCGGGCGGTCGACGTCTTCCGCCAGAACGGGATCGAGCGCCTCGCCCTGGAAGCCCAGAAGGTCGCGGAGCAATCCGCCCGGCAGCGCCGGGCCGACCGGGTCGACCAGCTCGTGGTCGATTTCGACCGGACGATCGCGGGCGCGATCGGCATCGTCACCTCGGCCGCCACCGAGCTTGACGCGACCGCCCGCTCGATGACCCAGGTGGCCGACGCCACCAGCAACCAGGCCCTGGCATCCAGTGCGGCGGCGGCGGAGACCTCGGCGAACGTCCAGACGGTCGCCGCCGCAGCCGAGGAGATGGTCGCCTCGCTTCGGGAGATCGAGCGCCAGGTGCAGGAATCGAACGCGGTCGCCGCCACCGCATCCCGCGAGGCGCGCGCCACTGACGCCGCGATGGCGACGCTGTCGGAGGCGGCGGAGCGGATCGGCGAGGCCGTGGCCACCATCACCGCGATCGCCGGGCAGACCAACCTGCTGGCCTTGAACGCCACGATCGAGGCGGCGCGGGCCGGGGAGGCGGGCCGCGGCTTCGCGGTGGTCGCCGCCGAGGTCAAGGGGCTGGCCGGCCAGACCGCGCGGGCGACGGACGAGATCGGCGGCCAGATCCTGGCGATCCAGAACGCCAGCAGCCAGGCGGCCGCGACCATCCGGCAGGTCGGGCAGACCATCGTGTCGGTCAACGCGATCACCGGCACCATCGCGTCGACCGTCGTCGAGCAGACGGCCGCGACCGACGAGATCTCCCGCAACGCCGTCGAGGCGGCGCACGGGACGCAGGACGTCTCGCGGAACGTGGCGCAGGTGCTGGCCTCGGCCGGGGAGACCGGGACCGCCGCCCAGCAGGTGACGATGGCGGCCAACGAGCTGGCCACGCAATCGGTGAACGTGCAGCGCGAGGTCGAGGCGTTCCTGTCGGCCATCCGCGCGGCCTGATCGACGGCGATCGATCGGATCGGACGCAGGGCGATTTGCGTCCGCCGGGCCCGAACCCGGCGGAGCGTGCGGTCGCGATCACGAAACCCCGAGCTGGGCGCCGCGGCCGGAGCGGTTAACACCCCGGTAACCATAACCTTCGAGAACCGGGCCCTGAACGGCGGCGGGCTCGCCCATGCGCCCCGGCCGAGTTCGAAGGAGCAACGACCATGGCCCCCGGTTACGTGATCGCCGCCTGTCTGGAAGGCGCCGGAGCCATCGGGATCGTCGTGGCGCTGTTCCGCCTTCACCGGGAGCAACGTGCCAAGGCCGCCGAGCTCGCCCGCTTCCTGCGGTCCGGGCAGGTCCCGGACGTGCCGCTGCCGAAGCCTCGACCGGCTTCCACCGCCCGCCCGGCGCCTGCCATCCGGCTCGGCTCGACGATGCGGCCGCCCGAGCCGATCGATCCCTCCGACGCGCTGCTCGCCCTTCGAAGCGCGTTCGGCGCGTCGGTGCGTTGACGGCGCGCGCTCCGCGCTCGCCTCAGCGCAGCAGGGCGTCGAGACCAAAGCCGCCGAAGACCACGAAGGCGAGCGTGATCAGGAACTTGAGGTCGTCGATCGTCTCGGTCATGGCCGCCGCCCGCACGTGCTTGAACGCTGAAGACCGGGACCAGCCCGGCCTCCTCACCCTCCGCCGTCGCGCGATTTCGAGCGAATCGTTTCAGGCTTTCTTAACCGGCCGTCCCGGACTTCCCGGAGACGTGCTTCACGCCTCGTTAAGGCCTCCGACATTCGTCAGGCCGCCGTCAACCATGTTCCCGCCGCGGCGGCTCGCTGGAACCCGAGCCGCATCCCGCTCGTTGGGTGCGCGGAACCTGCCTCCATGTTGAGGTGCCGCGACGACCGCTCGGCCCGCGCCTTTCCCGGCAGGCGGGCCTTTTTCATGGACGTCCGGTCGCTTGGCGGCAGCCCGTCCCGATCGGAGCCCCGTGATGCGCAACCTCCTCCTCACCCTCATCGTGCTCGCCGCCGGCTTCGTCCTCGTCGCGATGTACATCGCGCCGACCCAGCCCGGCCTGCGCACTTGGTATCGCGACAACGCCTGCGTGCACCTCGACAAGGTGAGCCCGCAGATCTGCGCGCCCATCCGTCAGGCCGAGGGCAGCGACAAGGTCTGACCCCCGGATGTCGGCCCTGCGCCGTGCCGTCGATTGGACGTTCCGCGACCGGAACACCGGCGCGATCGTGATTGGACAATGGCCCAATCTGCCGCTCTGGTTGTTCCTCGGATTGTCTGCCGCGCGATGGCTGCTCGCGCCGAAGGCTGACGGCGGGCAGAATGACGTCGGGATGTGGCTTCGGATCGCGTCCGGCGCGGCGCTCGCCTGGTGGGCGGCGGACGAGATCCTGCGCGGCGTGAACCCCTGGCGCCGCCTGCTCGGTGTGATCGCGTTGGCCGGTTTGGCGGTCTCCGCGGTGTTCGGCTGATCCAGGGCAGCTTCGGAGCGAGGCCGCGCCGGCATTCACGCCATTTCGTATTTTCTACGCAGCATCGAAACTTGTCGTTGCGTGCACAACGAATTCCATGAATACGGTTTCGACCGATGGGTCCGTTCGCGCTCGCGTGTGACTATGCGAGCAGAAACCGGAAATCTGGGCGGGCGAAACCGATGACCAACCTGGGAACCACGCGCCGCTTGCAGGACGGCCCGCATCCGTCGAACGGCCTGCAGGTCCTGGGCAAGATCGCCGCCGTGCTCGCGATCCCGGTCCAGGATTTCTTCCGCGACGAGGTGCAAGCCTCCAGCGCCGCGACGCCCTCGGCAGCCGAGTGCGAGCTGCTGATGACGGCGTTCCTGCGGGTGCGCGATCCCGAGATCCGGAACCGCATCGTCGGCGTGCTGCGGGCGTATTCCGGCAACTGATCGCGGCGTCAGAGTTCGGCCGAATCGCGGGAGAGCTCGCTCCGCAGGCGCCGTGCCGCTTCGAGCAATGCGCCATCGCGCCGCCTGCGCGGACGGGGCAGGTCGATCCGCACCTCCGCCGACACGCGGCCAGGCTTGCCGGCCAGCACCACCACCCGGTCGGCCAGCGTCACCGCCTCGTCGATGTCGTGGGTGACGAACAGCACCGTCTTGCCGGTGGCGGCCTGGATGCGCTGCACCTCATCCTGGAGACCCTCGCGGGTGAAGCTGTCGAGGGCCGAGAACGGCTCGTCCATGAGCAGCACGTCCGGGTCGACCGCGAGCGCACGGGCGATGGCGACGCGCTGGCGCTGCCCGCCCGAGAGCTGGTGCGGCCAGCGCTGGGCGAGATCGTCGAGCCCGACGAGGGCCAGCATCTCGGCGGCCTTGGCCCGACGCTGGGCCCGCGACAGGCCGCTGTTCTCCAGGCCGAAGGCGACGTTGTCGACGACCCGCCGCCACGGCAGCAGGCGCGCATCCTGGAACACCAGGGCCATCGGCGTGCGGCAGCCGGGCCGCGTCGCCAGCTCGACCGTGCCCGAGCTCGGCGCGGCGAGGCCGATCAGCACCCGCAAGAGCGTCGACTTGCCGACGCCGGATTCGCCGACGATCACCAGGAACTCGCCGCGCGCGACGGTGAGGTCGAGGTCCGACAGGATGACGTTGCGCGTGCCCCCGCGCGCGTAGGCGAGGCTCAAGGCCCGGAAGGCGATGATCGGGTCGCGCATGGCGGTGTCGGCCTGGGTCGTCATGCGCTCAGGCCCGCCAGCGCAGGAGCCAGCCCTGCAGGGCGACGAACGCCGAATCAAACAATCCGTAGAGCCCGGCCATGGTGAGCATGTAGACGACCACGATGTCGGTGGAGAGCAGGCTCGAGGCCTGCATCATCCGCTGCCCGACGCCCGGCACGCCGAAGATCTCGGCCGCGACCACCGCCATCCAGGCTTGGCCGAGCGCCGTGCGCAGGCCGACGAGGATGCCCGGCGTCGCCGCCGGCAGCAGGATCTTGGTCAGACGTGCGGGGGCCGAGCGGAAGCCGAAGGCCTGTGCCACCTCGATCAGGTCGCGGTCGACGCCGCGCACGGCGCCCTGCGTCGCGAAGAAGACGATCCAGAACACGCCGATGGCGATGATGAACACGGCCGCCGACGGCTCGACGCCGAACCAGATGATGGCGAACGGCACCCAGGCGAGGCCCGGGATCGGCCGCAGCAGACGCACAACCCAGGCGGTCGCGGCCTCGAACGTCCGCGACATGCCGCCGACGAGGCCGAGCGCGATCCCGGCGCCCGCGCCGACTGCGAGGCCGACGAGGTAGTGGCTCAGGCTCGACGCCACCGCCTCGAACCACACCCCGAGCTCGATCTCGCGCAGGAACGCGGCCGGGATCGTGCTCGGCGGCGGCAGGAAGGCCGGGTTGATCAGCCCGAGCCGGGGCGCCGCCTCCCAGATCAGCAGGAAGGCCGCGAGCCCGAGGGCCGACAGCAGGATCGCGCGGAGGACGGTCAGCGCGCGATCGCCTTCTCGTAGAAGCCCGGCACGAACAGGCCGTCGATCGGCACGTCCTTGTCGAGGGTGCCGATGCTCACCTGATAGGCCTGCATCTTCCGCGTCGCCTCGACGATCACCCGCGGGTCGGCGGTGAACTTCGCCGCCGGCGAGGACAACGCCTTCCGGATCGTGGCGAGATCGGTGATGCCCTTGCCGAGCGCCTTCTCGACCGGCGGCGCGGCGCGGGCCGGATCGGTCTTGAGCAGGTCGGTCGCCTTCACCAGCGCGTCGACGAGGCCCTGCACCGCGGCCGGGTTCCTGTCGGCGAAGGCGCCCGAGACGGCGACCACGGTGCCGGGCTGGTCGGGGAACATCTCGGCGCCGGTGGCGATCAGGGCGATCGCCGGGTTGCGCTGCTGGACGATCGTCAGCGCCGGCTCGCGGATCGAGGCGCCGTCGACGGCGCCGGCGAGCAGAGCCTGCTGCGTCGCGTCGATGCCCATGGCGACGACCTCGGCGTTCGTCTTGTCGGTCTTGGCCACCTGCCAGAGCCAGTGCTGCAGCGTGGTGCTCGGCACCGAGCCCGGCGGCTGGGTCGCGAGGCGGGCGGCGCGGCCCTCCTTCTCCCGGTAGCGGCGGAAGGCCTCCGCCTTGTCGGCGGTCGCCGCGAAGTAGGGCGCAAGCTTGGGGCCGGCGACGAACACCATCTCCTCGACCGCGGTCGCGGCGACCACGCGCACGTCGATGTTCTTGGTGCGCGCCACCGCCAGCGGCGCGATGCCCGCGACGTAGACGTCGATGGTGCCGGAGGCCAGCGCCTGGATCATGTTCGGCCCGGACTCGAAGGTGGTGAATCCCGGCTTGAGCCCGGCGGCCTCGAGCCAGCCCTCTCCGTTGGCGACGAAGATCGGCGCCGCGCCGATCACCGGGATCACGCCGATGCGGACGGGCACCGGCGCGGTCTGCGCCGTCGCGGAGCCCGCCCCGAGGGCGTCCGCCCCGAACGCGAGCAGGCCCGCAGCGAGGATCGTCCGGCGATTGGGGAACTGACGCATGGGCTCGGGATTTCCGGGCTCGGGAGCGGAGCGGCTTCGGCCGCTCCCATGCCACAGGCCGGCGAAAGTGCAAATCGGCGCGCCGAAAACGCCATCTGCCCTCGCTCGCGCGTGGCAAGCACTTCGATTGCGACCACATGGTTACGAAGGATGAAGCCGCGCAAAATCGCCTAGGTATTCCAATGCAACTTTCAGATGCTGGAAAACGGTTCTGTACTCATAGAAAGCGTGTCTGAGAGATATCCACAGAGTCGAATTTTATTGCCATTCATTTCTGTATAAGGCATCCATCCTTTCCACCAGAGAAGTCTGCCTTGGGGATGATCGTCGCGATGCTCAGCTTCGCTTGCCTGACCTGCGGCGTTGGCCTTGCCCGCATGTCGACGCGCGACCCGGATCGGGCGCCGATGCTGGAACGATGGAGCGGGCTCTGCCTGCTCGCCGGCCTCGCCCTGCTCGGAGCCGCCCTGCCGCTCTTCCGCTGACGTTGCGGCGCGGCCGGAACAGGCCGGTCCGGCTCCCGTTGTCACGCGACTGCGGCGCTTTTCCGCGGCATCGATCGAGGGAATGATCTCATGAGCCTACTCGGCAGCATCGTCAGCAAGATCCTGCATCCGTTCGGAGGCGCCTCCTCCTCGGCGGCCCCCTCGACCGCGGATGCCGGCGGCGCCAGCAGCCCGGCCTCGACCACCACGGCCGACGCGACGCCGTCCGCCCCGGGCGAGCCCGTGGACGTGGAGGCGGTGCTCAACGGCATGGCCCAGAAGAATTCCCAGACGCTGAACTGGCGCACCTCGATCGTGGATCTGATGAAGCTCCTCGATCTCGATTCGAGCCTGACCGCCCGCAAGCAGCTCGCCGACGAGCTGCACTACACCGGCGACAAGGACGATTCGGCCACGATGAACGTCTGGCTGCACAAGCAGGTGATCAAGAAGCTTGAGGAGAACGGCGGCAAGGTGCCGGCCGACCTCAAGGACTGATCACGGTCGCCCGCGACGATCGAAGCCCGGCCATCGCGCCGGGCTTTTTCGTGCGCGCTCCCCGCGGCGACGGCTCACTTGACGGCTCACTTGCCGGTGCGCACCCGCGTCCAGGCCCGTGTGACGAAGCGCTGGGTGCGGTCGTCCCAAGCGGTGTTGACCGAGAGCCGCTGCATCGTCGCGTCGTCGGGATAGATGCCGGGATTGGCCAGGATGTCCGGCTTCACGAGCTTCTTCGCGGGCAGGTTGCCGCTGGCATAGGACACGAAGTTGGTGTTGGCCGCCGCAACCTCGGGGCGCAGCATGTAGTCGATGAAGCTCAGCGCCTCCGCCGCATGGGGGGCGTCCTTCGGGATCGCGAAGGCATCGAACCACATCAGCGTGCCCTCCTTCGGGATGAGGTAGGCGATCTCGACGCCGTTCTTCGCCTCGTCGGCCCGCTTCTTCGCCTGCAGCACGTCGCCGGAATAGCCGACCGCGACGCAGAGATCGCCGTTGGCGAGCGACTGGATGTATTCCGACGAGTGGAACTTCCGCACCGTCCCGCGCACCTTGAAGAGCGCGTCGGCGACCTGGGTGATGTCGTCCCAGCGCTTGGAGTCGCTCTTCAGGCCGAAGGTCGGCAGCATGCTCGGGATCAGGTCCTCGGGCGAGTCGAGCATCATGATCCCGCAATCCTTGAGCTTGTTCGCCGAGGCCGGGTTGAGGACGAGGTTCCAGGTGTTGAGCGCGGCGCCGGCGCCGAGACGCTCGCGCACCAGCCCGAGGTTGAGCCCGAGCCCGGTGGTGCCCCACATGTAGTCGACGGCGTAGGCGTTGCCCGGATCGTAGGCCGCGAGGCGCCCGGCGATCTCCGGCCAGACGTTGCCGAGGTTCGTCAGCTTGGCCTTGTCGAGGGGCAGGAACGCGCCGGCCCGGATCAGCCGCTGCAGGAACGGCCCCGACGGCACCACCACGTCGTAGCCGGACTTGCCGGCGAGCAGCTTGGTCTCGAGGATCTCGTTGTTGTCGTAGGTGTCGTAGACCACCTTGATCCCGGTCTCGCGGGTGAAGGCCTCGAGCACCTTCGGATCGATGTAGTCCGACCAGTTGTAGATGTTGACGACCCGCTCCGGCCCCGCCGCCAGCGCCGGCCCGCTCGCGAGCGTGAGGCCCGCGAGGAGGATCGCGCGGGCGAGGGCGGCGGCCCTCATGCGCCCGACCGCGCGGCGACGACGACGATCTCGACGAGGTATTCCGGCCCGGCGAGCTTGGCCTCGACCGTGGCGCGGCCGGGCGGGTTGTCCTTCGACACCCAGGCGTCCCAGGCGGCGTTCATCTCGGCGAAGGTGCCCATGTCGGCCAGGTAGATCGTCGCCATCAGGATCCGCTCCTTGTCGCTGCCGGCAGCCGCCAGCAGGCGCTCGATCTGGCCGAGGATGGCCTGCGTCTGCGCGGTGACGCCGGTGCCGACCGTGTCGGCGGCGACCTGGCCGGCGAGATACACCGTGTCGCCGTAGGCCACGCCTTGCGCCATCCGCGCGCCCGGCTCGAAGCGTTCGATCGTCATGTCCTGTCCCCCGGCTGATCTTCGGATCGCTTCTGCCGCCGGGCGCGGGCGAGGTAAAGGGGCGTCGGGCCGGCGGCCTTGGCCCATTGCAGTGCGGAAAAAGATCCGGCGACGGCCAATCCGTCGCAACCCCCGCTGCCACCGTGCGTTTCAACACCGTTCCAGCGTCGCGTCATCCGAAAGCGGCGTCACATCGTCAGGCGTCACGTCGCCAAGGGGTTCGTCATGGGTATTCTCTGGACCATCGTCATCGGTTTCCTCGCCGGCATCGTCGCCAAGTTCATCATGCCCGGCTCGAACGAGCCGTCGGGCTTCATCCTGACCACCATCCTCGGCATCGTCGGCGCCTTCGTCGCCACCTTCCTCGGCCAGGCGCTCGGCTGGTACGGCCCGAACCAGGGCGCGGGCTTCATCGGCGCCGTGGTCGGCGCGATCGTCGTCCTTGCGATCTACGGCTTCATCGCCAGCCGCGGCCGCACCACCACGCTCTGAGGTCGCGCTCGCCGACACGGACGACGACGTAGAAAAGGGGGCGCCGCGAGGCGCCCCCTTCTTCGTTGCGACTGGTCCGATGCTCAGATGTGGTCGGAGGCCGCCTTGATTGCGCAATGGCCGGTGGCGCCGCGCAATGCGAGGCCGACGCCGACCACGAGGGCCGCGAGGCTCAGCCACTTGTTCGGGCGCGGCTGCGCGGCCGCCGCCGCGATGCCGAGGCCGAGCGCCACCGAGACCGCGCGCTCGGTGGTGCTGAGGTTCGGCTCGCCGCTGAAGATGTCGTGGATCATGTCGTTGGCCATGGGGTCGTGTGCGCTCCTGTTGGGGTCGCGGATCGAACGCCCTCCGAAGGCCGGCGTTCCTTGTCGCCGCGCCGGAACCGCCCACGAAAAAGGCGCGGCCCCGAGGGGACTGCGCCGTCTTCGCCGTCAGGACCGCGGGTCCGGACGATCAGTCGTTCGACTGGCGACGCTCGCCGCGGCTGCTGCGCTCGCTCCGCTCGCGCGGGGCCCGCTCCTCGCGCTCTGGCTCGCCGCGCTCGGCGCGCTCGGCCTTGAGCTTCTCGGTGAGGTCCTCGCCGGTCTCCTGGTCGACGACCTTCATCGAGAGGCGGATCTTGCCGCGATCGTCCTGGCCGAGGAACTTGACCTTGACCTTCTGGCCCTCGCTGACGACGTCCGTCACCTTGGCGACCCGCTGGGCGGCGAGCTCCGAGATGTGGACGAGGCCGTCCTTGGCGCCGAAGAAGTTCACGAAGGCGCCGAACTCCATCGTCTTCACGACGGTGCCCTCGTAGATCATGCCCGGCTCGGCTTCCGCGACGATCGAGCGGATCCAGTTGTAGGCCGCCTTGATCGCCTTGCCGTCAGCCGAGGCGATCTTCACGGTGCCGGAATCGTCGATGTTGATCTTGGCGCCGGTCTTCTCGACGATCTCGCGGATCACCTTGCCGCCGGTGCCGATCACTTCCCGGATCTTGTCGGTGGGGATCTGCATGGTCTCGATGCGCGGCGCGTACTCGCCGAGCTCGGGGCGGGCGGCGGTGAGCGCCTTGGCCATCTCCACGAGGATGTGGGCGCGGCCGTCCTTCGCCTGGGCGAGGGCGACCTGCATGATCTCCTCGGTGATGCCGGCGATCTTGATGTCCATCTGGAGCGAGGTGATGCCCTCGTCCGTGCCGGCCACCTTGAAGTCCATGTCGCCGAGGTGGTCCTCGTCACCGAGGATGTCGGAGAGCACCGCGTAGCGCTCGCCCTCGAGGATGAGGCCCATGGCGATGCCGGCGACGGGACGGCGCAGCGGGACGCCCGCATCCATCAGCGACAGCGAGCCGCCGCAGACCGAGGCCATCGAGGACGAGCCGTTCGACTCGGTGATCTCGGACACGACGCGGATCGTGTACGGGAACTCGTGGGCCGGCGGCAGCACCGGGTGGATCGCGCGCCAGGCGAGCTTGCCGTGGCCGATCTCGCGGCGGCCGGGGGAGCCCATGCGGCCGGTCTCGCCCACCGAGTAGGGGGGGAAGTTGTAGTGGAGCAGGAAGGTCTCCTTGTAGGTCCCCTGCAGCGCGTCGATGTACTGCTCGTCCTCGCCGGTGCCCAGCGTCGCGACCACGAGCGCCTGGGTCTCGCCGCGGGTGAACAGCGACGAGCCGTGGGCGCGCGGCAGCACGCCGACCTGGCTCTCGATTGGGCGGACGGTCTTCACGTCGCGGCCGTCGATGCGCGAGCCGGTGTCGAGGATGTTCCAGCGAACGACCTTCGACTGGGCCTCCTTGAACGCGGCCTTGACCTTCTCGGGGGCGAACTTCTGCTCGCCCTCGGCCGGACACAGAGCCGCGACCACCTTCGCCTTCACGGCGTCGACGGCCTTGTAGCGCTCCTGCTTGACGGTGATCTTGTAGGCGTCGCGCAGCTCGGACTCGCAGACGCCGAGCACGGCGGCCTCGACGTCGGCGTTCTCCGGCGGCGAGAAGGCGCGCGGCTCCTTGGCGGCCTTCTCGGCCAGGCGCACGATCGCCTCGATCACCGGCTGGAAGTGCTTGTGGCCGAACATCACGGCGCCGAGCATGATCTCCTCGGACAGCTCCTTGGCCTCCGACTCGACCATCAGCACCGCGTCGGTGGTGCCGGCGACGACGAGGTCGAGCACCGCGCCGTCCATCTCCGGGACCGGCGGGTTGAGCACGTACTGGCCGTTGGCGTAGCCGACGCGGGCGGCGCCGATCGGGCCCATGAACGGCACGCCGGACAGGGTGAGCGCCGCCGAGGCCGCAACCATCGCCAGGATGTCGGGATCGTTCTCGAGGTCGTGGGTGAGCACGGTCACGACGACCTGGGTGTCGTTGCGCCAGCCCTCGACGAAGAGCGGGCGGATCGGGCGGTCGATCAGGCGGGAGACCAGCGTCTCCTTCTCGGACGGCCGGCCCTCGCGCTTGAAGTAGCCGCCGGGGATGCGGCCGGCGGCATAGGCGCGCTCCTGGTAGTTCACGGTCAGCGGCAGGAAGTCGATCCCGACCTTCGGCTCCTTGGAGGAGACGACGGTGGCGAGAACCGAGGTCTCGCCGTAGGTGGCCATCACCGAGCCGTCGGCCTGGCGGGCGACCTTGCCGGTCTCCAGAACGAGGCGGCGATCGCCCCACATCAGCTCTTCACGTTGTACGTCGAACATTCTTGTCGTCCTTGCCATCATGCGGCGGGCGAACCCGGCGCGGCCAGGGGCAAGACGGCGGGGCACTCCGGCCGGAGGAGTGCCCTGCGATCCTGTCCCTGGTGTTCGCGCCTCGAAGTCGCCCGTTGCTCGCGGGGCCGGACCCGTTCCGGCCACCCGAGATCTTGAAAAAAGCGGTCCCGAGCCGGGCTCGGAACCGCGTGGGCTGGATTAGCGGCGGATGCCGAGGCGCTCGATGAGGCTGCGGTAGCGGGCCTCGTCGCGACGCTTCACGTAGTCGAGCAGCGAGCGGCGCTGCGAGACCATCTTCAGGAGGCCGCGGCGGGAATGGTTGTCCTTGCCGTGGGTCTTGAAGTGGCTGGTGAGGTTGGTGATCCGCTCGGTGAGGATCGCCACCTGGACCTCCGGCGAGCCGGTGTCCTTGGCGACGGTCGCGTATTCCTTGATGAGCGCGGTCTTGCGCTCTGCCGAGATCGACATCGCAGTGCCTTTCAGGTGAGGTTTTCAGAAGCGCCGTGCGGCCGCCCCTCCGAATCGGGAGGACGGCGCCTGAGGCATGCTCGAGCCTTGGCCGATGCCGGGATGTCGTCCAGCAGGGTCGTTGGTCCAAGCGGTTTCGGCCCCGCCCGTCGCCGGGCCGAGGCCGCGCGGACCATACACGAAACGGTTCGCGGCGCCAGTCCCGGCCACCAGGCGTCTCCCGGGCCGCGATGCGAATTCTTCGCTGCTGCCCGCCCGTTTGGGATATGTTCGCTGAACATCAGGGGGCGACATCATGATCTGTCAGACTGCGATCGAGGCGATGGGTGTCCAGAACGACCGCCTCACGACGATGATCAGGAACATCGACGGCGGCATCTGGTGGCAGACGGATGCGAACGCCAAGGTCGAAGCCGGGAAGATCCTGGCCCAGACCGCACGCATCGGCGATGCCCTCGATGCCATCGAACGCCTCGTGAAGGGCATGGCGACGTAGCGGGAGAGGGGCACCGGCATGTCCGCCGACGGAGACGAGGCGGTCGCCCGGCTCGCCCGGCAGCTCCTGGATCAGGGCTTGGGCTGCCTATCGCCGCACGACCGGCGCGTCCTCGCGCACATCGCCGGGCGCGTCCATGCCCGCGACGCAGGCGCCGCCGCGACGTCGCGCGCGGGCCCGGATTTCGGCGAACGCCTCGCCGATCGGGTCGCCAGGCTCGGCGGCTCGTGGGGGTTCATCATCGCCTTCACCGGCCTGCTCGTCGGCTGGGTGGTCCTGAACACCGTCGTGCTCGCAGGGTCGGGGGGCGGCTTCGACGCCTATCCCTACATCTTCCTCAACTTGATCCTGTCGATGGTCGCGGCGTTGCAGGCGCCGGTGATCCTGATGTCGCAGAACCGGCAGGCGGAGCGCGACCGCATCGCCGCCGGCCTCGACTACGAGGTCAACCTGCGCGCCGAGATCGAGATCGTGTCCCTGCACGACAAGCTCGACCGCATCCGGACCGAGCAGCTGGAGGACCTGATCCGCGCGCAGACCCGGCAGATCGCCGAACTCGGCGCCGCGCGGGCCGCCCGCCCGCGCGGGTGAGCGGCGGCCATTTCGCATGACGGAACGGTCGCACCGGAAAGCCGATGCATCTCAGCCATCCGCCCGCGTCGTTGCATCGCGAAATCACCGCTCCTATCGCTGCCGGCCTTCGGCGCCCGGAGGCGCCCTCGTCGAACGGCCGATCGCACCATGAACTCCGAACCGCTCCCGCTGCTCGAAACCCTGGCCCTGCCCGAGAAGCTGTCGCTGCCGAAGGACAGGATCCGGGTGCTGCTGCTCGAAGGCATCAACGACAGCGCCGTCGGGCTGATGCGCGCGGCCGGCTACACCAACCTCGTCCGCCTGCCAAAGGCGCTCGACCGCGATGCGCTGCACGAGGCCCTGAAGGGCATCCACATCCTCGGCATCCGCTCGCGCACGCAGCTCGACGCGGCGGCCCTCGACGCCGCCGACCGCCTGCTCGCGGTCGGCTGCTTCTCGGTGGGCACCAACCAGGTCGACCTCGACGCCGCGCGGCGGCGCGGCGTGCCGGTGTTCAACGCGCCGTTCTCGAACACCCGCTCGGTCGCCGAGCTCGTCATCGGCGAGATCGTGATGCTCCTGCGCCGGATCGTGCCGCGCTCGGTCGGGGCGCATGCCGGCCAGTGGGACAAGTCGGCGGCCGGCTCGGTCGAGGTGCGCGGCAAGACGCTCGGCATCGTCGGCTACGGCAACATCGGCACGCAGCTCTCGACGCTGGCCGAGGCCATGGGCATGCGGGTCGTGTTCTACGACCACACCGACAAGCTCCGCCACGGCAACACCGAGCCGACCGCCTCGCTCGCCGAGCTGCTCGCCCAGAGCGACGTGGTCTCGCTGCACGTGCCCGAGACCGACGCCACCGCCAACATGATCGGCGAGGCCGAGATCCGCGCGATGAAGCCGGGCGCGTACCTGATCAACAACGCCCGCGGCACCGTCGTCGACCTTGACGCGCTCGCACGGGCCCTGCGCGACGGGCACCTCGCCGGCGCCGCCGTCGACGTCTTCCCGGTCGAGCCCGGCTCGAACCAGGAGCGCTTCGTCTCGCCGCTCCAGGGCCTGGAGAACGTGATCCTCACACCCCACGTCGGCGGCTCGACCGAGGAGGCGCAGGAGCGCATCGGCTCGGAGGTCGCGCGCAAGCTGGTGGATTACTCCGACATCGGCTCGACCATCGGCGCAGTGAACTTCCCGCAGGTGCAGCTCCCGCCGCGCCCGACCGGCGCGCGCTTCATCCACGTGCAGCAGAACCTGCCCGGCATGCTCAACCGCCTCAACGCGGTGTTCTCGAGCGCGGGCATCAACATCGCCGGGCAGTTCTACCAGACCGACGGCGAGGTCGGTTACGTGGTGCTGGAGACCGACGCTACCAACGCCGACGCCGAGACCCTGCTCGCCGAGATCCGCGCGATCCCGGGCACGATCCGCGCGCGGCTGCTGTACGAGCGCCGCTGAGCGGGGCGTTCGCGGACGCCGCCCTGCGATCGATCCGGTCTCCATCGCGGCGTGACGGCGCCGGAGGGATCCTGCGAAGCACGCCGCGCCCCCTCTCCCATGAAAAGTGGGTCGGGGAGAAGGGCGTGACTCCCCGAAAGCTCACGCCCCTCATCCTGTCCTTTTCCCCCTGGGCGAAGGGACCCGTGCTCGATTCGGCGTCCGGCCGGTGCCTGAGCGCTCCGTCGCGGACGACCCTGAAAAACTTTCCGTGGCGCGGCTATCGCTGGCGCGGCACTTGCCGCAGCCTCGCTGCATTTTCCGCGGGCTCGGACATCGCCACGCCATGACCACAGGCTTCTTCGCCGCGAAGAAATCCGTCGCCGCGCTCGTCGCCGGGCATGAGGACGACCACGGGCCGGCGCTGGCGCGGAGCCTGTCGGCGTTCGGGCTGGTCTGCATCGGCCTCGGCGCGACGATCGGGGCGGGAATCTTCGTCCTCACCGGCACCGCGGCGGCGGACTATGCCGGCCCGGCGCTCGCGCTATCCTTCGTCGCCGGCGGGATCGCCTGCGCCTTCGTCGGGCTGTGCTACGCAGAGCTGGCCGCGATGATCCCGGTGCCGGGCTCGACCTACGCCTACACCTACGCGACGCTCGGCGAGCTCTGCGCCTGGATCATCGGCTGGGACCTCGTCCTCGAATTCGCCTTCGCCGCCGCCACCGTCGCGGTGGGCTGGTCGGGCTACGCGCAGAGCCTGCTCGCGGATGCGGGCCTGCGCCTGCCGGCGGCGCTCGCCGCGGCGCCCGGCGGAGGCGGCCTCGTCAACCTGCCCGCCGCAGGGATCGTGCTCGCGCTGACGGCGCTCCTGATGCGCGGCAGCCGCGAGGCCTCGCTCGTCAACACCGCGATGGTGGCGCTGAAGGTCGCGATCATCCTTGGCTTCGTCGGCGTCGGGGCGGCGCACCTGAAGCCGGAGCTGTGGCACCCGTTCATCCCGGAGAACACCGGCACCTTCGGGGAATTCGGCTGGAGCGGCATCCTGCGCGGCGCCGGCGTGGTGTTCTTCGCCTTCATCGGCTTCGAGACGGTCTCGACCGCCGCCGGCGAGACCCGCGACCCGCAGCGCGACGCGCCGATCGGCCTGCTCGGGTCCCTGGCGGTGAGCACGGTGCTCTACGTCGCGGTCGCCGCGGTGCTCACCGGGCTCGTGCCCTACCGGGCGCTGAACGTCGCCGACCCGATCGCCAAGGCGATCGACGCGATCGGGCTTGGCGGCTTCGCCGTCGCGATCAAGCTCGGCGCGCTGATCGGGCTGACGACCTCGACGCTGACCGCGCTCTACGGCCAGGCGCGGGTCTTCTACGCGATGGCCCGCGACGGCCTGCTGCCGCGGCTGTTCACGCGGGTGAGCCCGACGACGCGCACGCCCATGCTGAGCCAGGCGACGATCGGCCTGATGACCGCGCTCGTGGCCGGCCTCGTGCCGATCGAGGAACTCGGCGAGCTGGTCAGCATCGGCACGCTCTTCGCCTTCGTGCTGGTCTGCACCGCCGTGCTGATCCTGCGCCGGACCGAGCCGGAGCGGCCGCGCCCGTTCCGGGTCCCGGCGGTCGCGCTGGTGGCGAGCCTCGGCATCCTGTCCTGCCTGCTGCTGATGGCGGGCCTGCCGGGCCAGACCTGGATCCGCCTCGCGGTCTGGCTGACGTTCGGCCTCGCCCTCTACGCGGGCTACGGACGCAGGAACGCCCGCCGGGTGAGGGCGGGCGCGTCGCGGGCGTAGAGCTGGAACCGAGCCTCATGGGGCCTGACTCATGAGGCTGGGTGCGGACGCTCAGAACGAGCGGCGGTGCGGGGTCTGGGCGCCGCCGTAGCGGCGGCGGAGATACGAGACGACCTTCGGCAGCAGGAAGGCGAGCAGGATCTTTCGCATGGGGTCGGCGAACCTTCTTCACGAGCGTGTGAAGATGCAATGCGCCGGCCCCGTTAGCGTTCCGGTCAAAGCTCCAGCGTCAACGTCACGGGCGCGTGGTCGGACGGGCGCTCCCAGCCGCGGGCCTCGCGCGCGACATCGACCTTGCGCACGGTGCCGGCGAGGTCGGGCGAGACCCAGGCATGGTCGAGGCGGCGGCCCTTGTCGGCCGCCGACCAGTCGGGCGAGCGGTAGCTCCACCAGGTGAAGATCTTCTCCGGCGGCGGCGTCAGCAGGCGCGCGGTGTCGACCCAGCCGGCCTCGTTGCGCAAGCGTTCCAGCGCCTCGGTCTCGACGGGGGTGTGGCTCACCACGTCGAGCAGCTGCTTGTGCGACCAGACGTCGTGCTCCAGCGGCGCGACGTTGAGGTCGCCGACGAGGATCGCGGGGCCCTTCACGCGCCGCCCGCCCCAGGCGCGCAGGTCGCGCAGGAAGTCGAGCTTGTGCGCGAATTTCGGGTTGAGCGCGGTGTCGGGCACGTCGCCGCCGGCCGGCACGTAGAAATCGTGCAGCGCGATGCCCGCCGCGGCGCCGGCCTCGGGGCCGAGCACCGCCGAGATGTGGCGCGCGTCCTGGCGCTCGCAGAAGCTCATCACCGCGCCGGTGACGAGCGGAAACCGCGACAGGATCGCGACGCCGTTGTAGCCCTTCTGCCCGGCGAAGACGACGTTCTCGTAGCCCGAGCCGCGCAAGGCCTTCAGCGGGAAGGCGTCGTCCGGGCACTTGGTCTCCTGCAGGCACAGCACGTCGGGCTTCGCCTCGGCGAGGAAGCGCAGCACGAGATCGATGCGCAGGCGCACCGAGTTGATGTTCCAGGACGTGACGGTGAGGCGCAACGGAAACGCTCGCGGTTGTCGGGGGGAGGCCGGTGGATAGCGCGATTCGCCGGCGCGATCGACGCTGCGACCGGGCGGCCTGCGGAAATGGCGTGCTCCGCCCCGGACGACGGGGTATGTCCGCGCAAAGACCATCGGTCGGCCCCGCTCGACGACACGCCAGAGACATAGCCCCTTGCCGCGCATCCGCTCCGTCCTGTTCAACGCCTACTGGGCCGCCTGGACGGCCTTGTTCCTGGCACCGCTCGCGGTGCTGGCCGCCTCCGGCTCACCGGTCCGGCCGATCCGCGCGGCGACGCGCCTGTGGGCGCGGGGCATCCTGTTCGGGCTCCGCACGATCTGCGGCCTGCGCTACGTCGAGGAGGGGCGCGAGCGCATCCCGGCCGAGCCCTGCCTGATCGTCGCCAACCATCAGTCGGCCTGGGAGACGCTGGCCTTCCTGATCCTGGTGCCCGACGTGGCGATCATCGCCAAGCGCGAGCTCGTCGCGATCCCCGTGGTCGGCTGGTTCCTGCGGCGCTCGCCGATGATCATCATCGACCGCGCCAACGGCACCCAGGCCCTGCGCACGATGATCGACGAGAGCCGCGCCGCGGTGGCCGACGGCCGCTCGGTGCTGATCTTCCCCGAGGGCACCCGCGGCACCATCGACGAGAAGCTGCAGTTCAAGCGCGGGGTCGAGCTGCTGTACGGGCGTCTCGGCCTGCCGGTGCTGCCGGTGGCGGTCAATTCCGGGCTGTACTGGCCGACCGGGTCGTCGACGCGCGCCGGCACCGTGACGGTGAGCTACCTCGCCACCCTGGCGCCGGGCCTGCCGGCCGCCGAGTTCATGCGCGGCACCGAAGGCGCGATCGACAGCGAGCTCGATCGCTGGCGCCCGCAGGCGGCGTGAGGGTCCTCAATCGACCGCGCCGTAATAGGTGAAGTGCTTCCGCACCGGCTCGATCACGTCCCAGGTGCCGGAGAAGCCCTTCGGCGTGACGAAGGCGTCGCCCGCGCGATAGGTCTTCGAACGGCCCTCGGCGTCGGTGACGGTCACCACGCCTTCGAGCAGGTGGATGAACTCGTCCCGGCCGAAATCGATGCGGAACTTGCCCGGCCGGCAGGTCCAGATCCCGGCGGCGAACAGCTTGTCGGGGCTCTCGTAGACGTAGGTCGCGGTCTGCTCGGGGCGGCCCGAGAGGATGCAGGAGCGCTCGGGCCAGTACGTCGCGCTCGGCGGCCGGACGGCCGGGAAGTCGACGTTCGTCATCGTCGGCCCGTCCAGCACCGGCGGCGGCGGGCCGGCCGGGCGGCGAAGGCCCGGCACCACCGCGAGGAACGCGGCGACGGGGCCTGCGAAGGTGTGGAGCAGCCTGGCGATTTCCATGTCGAACCCTTCCTCGAATCGATCGAGGGGGCAGGATCGGGCGGCGCGCCTTGACGGCGGGTTCACCGGCGCGCCAGGCCACGCCGATCGGCGCGCTTCGGGACGTCCTTCCCCGGATCGATGCGGAAAGCGTTAAGGAAGCCTCACCATGGCGGACTTTCGCGGACCTCAGGGGGTCTGGGACTGCTTGATCCGCTCCTGCATCGCCTTGTCCTCGGGGCGCCCGTAATTGATGAAGAACAGGTTGCCGTCGACGGCCTTGCCCTTCTGCAGGTTCGAGAGCTGCACGGTGGTGAGGTAGCCCTGCGGATCGGTGATCCGCCACTGGCCGAGCACCTTCATGTCGGCATCGAAGTACAGCTGGATCCTCGAGGTCCCGCCGAGCGTGGCGCGGTCCTCCAGGCTGATGCGGATGCCGCCCGGGTCGTTCGAGACATCGGTGACGGTGAGGTCGCGGGCGAGGTCGATCTTCTCGCGGACCAGGAATTTCAGCGGGGTCTGCGCGATGAAGTACAGGTCCTGGGTCGCGAGCTTGCGGTCGCGCACCGCCACCGAGGTGCCGTCGGCCACCACCTCCAGCGGCGAGGGCGCGTCGTAGTCGAAGCGCAGGCGCCCGGGCTTGGCGATGGTGAGCTTGCCGCCGATCTTCCGCCCGTCCGCGGCGATCTGGATGAACGAGCCGGTGAGCGTGCTCATGCCGTTGAAATAGGCGTTGGCCTGGGCCAGCACGGTGGCGGCGTCCGGCGCCTCGTCGGAGGCGGCGGCCGGGGCGGGGGTCGGCGCGCCGACGGCGGCGACCTTCGCATCCGCCGCGGCGGGCTTGGCGGCGACCGGCTTGGCGGCGGGCTTCTCGGCCGAGCGCGACTTCGCGTCCTTCGCCGAATCCTTGCTCGCATCCTTGGCCGCAGGCTTGGCGACCGTCTTCTTCGCGGGTGCCGCGGCCGGTGCGGCGGGGGCCGCCTCGGGCTCGGGCGCGGGAGCGGGCTGCTCCTTGCGGCCGAACAGGCCGTCGAGGAAGCTGCTGACCTGTGCGTCGGCCGGCGCCACCGGGGCGATCCAGGCCGCGACCGCGAGGAGCGATCCGGCAAGTCGGGTGCGGCGGCCGAGCATGGTCAGGCGTCTCCTGGGCGGGTGCGGCGTCCCGCAAGCGATGGTCGGCTTCAGGCGCGAAGGCGTGCGAAACGCCCGTCGCGCCGTGATGCCCCCTCGGGGCGCCGGGCCGTGTCGTCGGATGCCGTTAGAGCGGCGCCCTGTGGCGAAGATGCGACGCCGGCCGCGTTTCCGGCCGGCGCCTCGTCGTCACTCGTCGTCGTACATGCTGGCGGCGTGGGGCGCGCCCTCGACTAGGATCTCGCGCTTGCCGGCGTGGTTGGCCTGCCCGACGATGCCCTCGATCTCCATCCGCTCCATGATCGACGCGGCGCGGTTGTAGCCGATCTGCAGACGGCGCTGGATGTAGCTGGTCGACGCCTTGCGGTCGCGTAAGACCACCTGGATCGCCTGCTCGTAGAGGTCGCCGGCCTCGCCGCCCGACGCCGCCACGAAAGCGCCGACGTCGAAGACCGGAAGGTCGGCCTCCTCGGTCTCGGCCTCGACCGCCTCGGCCTTGCCCTTGCCCCTGCCGGCCGATTTCGGCGCCTCGTCGGACCCGTCGTCGGCGGTGACCGCCTCGAGGTAGGCCGGGCGGCCCTGGCGCTTGAGGTGGGCGACCACGCTCTCTACCTCCGAATCCGAGCAGAACGGCCCGTGCACCCGGGTCGTGCGACCGCCGCCGGCCATGAACAGC
>NZ_JAKSYF010000007.1:0-10595 GCF_022829745.1 Methylobacterium sp. E-016 | reverse complement strand
GACGTTCTCGGGCGTCACGCCGCCGTAGCCGGTGATGTGGTCGGCGCCGCCGTCGTAGCCGACGACGGGGTCGAACCGGACTGACGGCTTGTTGGGGGTGCGTCCTCTCGTCCGGTGGTCGGCGCGGATGGGGTGCGGGTGGTGAAGGCGGTTGGGGCTCGTCGGTCGCTCAGCCGCCCTCCACCGATGCGGGGGAGGGTGGCGCGCGAAGCGGG
Organism: Methylobacterium sp. E-016; assembly: GCF_022829745.1. Lineage (NCBI taxonomy): Bacteria > Pseudomonadati > Pseudomonadota > Alphaproteobacteria > Hyphomicrobiales > Methylobacteriaceae > Methylobacterium > Methylobacterium sp. E-016. The sequence goes on along the minus strand of NZ_JAKSYF010000007.1, from coordinate 10,380 downwards.
TCGGGAGAGGGGCAGCGCGACGTTCGGAAACGTGGCTCCCCTCTCCCGACCCTCGCTGACGCGAGGCCCACCCTCCCCCGCAGCGGGGGGAGGGAGAGTTCGACCTAGACCACGTTCTGCGGCTTGCCGGCGACGAAGGCCTCGACGTTGTCGACGAGCTGGTCGGCCAGGATCTGCATCGCCTCCTTGCTGGCCCAGGCCACGTGCGGCGTGACGATCAGGTTCGGCAGGTCGAGGTCGCACAGGATGTTGCCGTTCTTGGGCGGCTCCTGCACCACCACGTCGAAGCCGGCGCCGCCGATCGTGCCGGCCTTCAGCGCCTCGGCCAGGGCCTCCTCGTCCACCAGCCCGCCGCGGGCGGTGTTGATGAGGATCGCGTGCTTCTTCATCTTCGCCAGCTGCTCGGCGCCGATCATGTTCCGGGTCTCGGGCGTCAGCGGCGCGTGCAGCGTGATGACGTCGGACTGGGTCAGGATCGTCTCGAGGTCGACGAGGCCCTCCTGCGGGAAGACGTCGTAGGCGATGACCTTCATGCCGAGCGCTTCCGCCCGCTTGCCGATCGACTTGCCGAGCGCGCCGTAGCCGACGATGCCGAGCGTCGAGCCGGCGATGTCGTGGATCGGGTAGTCGAAGTAGCAGAACTGGGTCGACTTGTTCCAATCGCCCCGGCGCACCGAGTTGGCGTAGGGCACGATCGCGCGCCGCAGGGCGAAGATCAGCGCGATGACGTGCTCGGGCACGGTGTTGAAGGCGTAGTTGCGGATGTTGACGACGGTGATGCCTTGCGCCTTCGCCTGCTCCTTGTCGACCACGTCGGTGCCGGTGGCGGCGACGGCGATGAGCTTGAGGTCGGGCAGCTGCTTCAACGTGTCGGCGCGCATCGGCACCTTGTTGATCAGCGCGATCTCGGCGCCCTGGAGCCGGGAGACGATCTCCTCCGGTGTCCAGGTCGAATCGTATTCCTTGTAGTCGTGCGGGAAGTTGAACGGCCGGACCGTGGCGTCGAGGGACTCGCGGTCGAGGAATACGATCTTCTTCGTCATGGAACGCCTTTCATGCGACGGCCGGATCGGGCTCTGCCCGCGACGCGCCGGTCGCGGCGATCCCGATCCGGTTCGAGATGATCCCCTCTCGTCCGGGATGGCGCGGGGGCGTCGCCGCCCCCGCGCGATGGTGTCGGCCTTAGCGTCAGCCCCGGGTGAGCGGATGCTCGCGCAGGTAGCTCGACGCGGCGGCGACGCCCGAGCCCGGGGTGACGTGCACGCCGCAATCGATCATCGCCATCTCGGCGCCGGCGATCGCGCCCAGCAGCGACAGCTCGTTGAGATCACCGAGGTGGCCGATGCGGAACACCTTGCCGGCGACCTGGCTGAGGCCGGCGCCGAGCGAGAGGTTGTAGCGGTCGTAGGCGTGCTTGATGATCTTGGCCGCATCAACGCCCTCGGGCGCCAGGATCGCCGTCACCGTGTCGGAGTTCCACTTGGGCTCCTTGGCGCAGGTCTTCAGGCCCCACGCCGCCACGGCCTGACGGGTCGCCTCGGCGAGCACGTGATGGCGGTGGTAGACGTTCTGCAGCCCCTCTTCCTTGATGCACTCGAGAGCCTCGCGCAGGCCGTAGAGCAGCGGAAGCGGCGGGGTGTAGGGGAAGTAGCCGGTCGGGTTCTGCTTCAGCTGGTCGGACCAGGCGAAGTAGACGTGTCCGAGGCGGTCGTTGCCGCCGGCGGTGCCTTCGGAGGCCTTGATCGCCTTGGCGCTGGCGCAGAGCACGCCGAGGCCGGCGGGGAGCATGAAGCCCTTCTGCGAGCCGGCGATGGCGCAATCCACCTTCCACGCGTCCATCTCGAACGGCAGCGAGCCGATCGACGAGATGCCGTCGACGAACAGCAGCGCCGGGTGGCCGGCGGCGTCGATCGCCTTGCGGACCGCGCCGATGTCGCTGGTGACGCCGGTCGCCGTCTCGTTGTGGACGACCATCACGGCCTTGATCTTGTGCTCGGTGTCGGCGCGCAGCGCCTGGCCGATCTTCTCCGGGTCGGCGCCGGTGCCCCAAGCCTCGTCCTGCACGATGACGTCGAGGCCGAGGCGCTGGGCCATGTCGACCCAGAGGTGGCTGAACTGGCCGTAGCGGGCGGTCAGGACCTTGTCGCCGCGGCAGAGCGTGTTCGCCAGGGCCGATTCCCAGATGCCGGTGCCGGAGGACGGATAGAAGATGATCGTGCCCGCCTCGGAGCCGAACACCATCTTGGCGTCCTGGAACAGCGGCTTCACCAGCGCCGGGAAGTCGGGCGAGCGGTGGTCCTCCGAGGGGACGTGCATCGCGCGCAGCACGCGGTCCGGGATGTTGGTCGGGCCGGGAATGAAGAGGTGATTGCGTCCGGGGCGCCGCGTTGCAGCCATGGGGTGTGTCCTCCGATTACCAAAAAACGTTGGCCGGCAAGCCGGCTTCAGGAACGATGCGCCGGCTTGCGACGCATGGGCGTGTGGTGATCCGTGGGCGGTCTGGTGAGGGGGACGCCGAACCGGCGCGGCCGGAAGCGCGCGGGAGGGCTGTCCCGCGCGGAACTTCCGCGTCGTCGGTCGGTCGCTTCACCGGGCGATGCGGAGCGGCGGAACGGTCTGGCACCGCTCGCGGTCGCGGCATGGATCCATGCCGGTCGCCTCCGAAAAGCCTCGTCTTCCATGCGTCGGCCGTGGCCGTCGCGCAAGCCGCGGAATGCGGATCCTGCACGCCGGCGCTGCGCCGACCCTCGACACCTTCCTCCCCGTCGTCCCGCCCCGGCTCACGATCCAAGTGGTTCACGATCCAAGTCGACCATCCAGGTCGGCGATCCATTGGCCGTCGCCGGCGCCGGCCTTACGGCAGGCGATCGCTTTGAATCCATTATGAACGCCGAAGCTCCACAAGCAAAACTGGAAAAACTTCCCGGACGACGAAAAAAAATTGTCGTGCACTGCAGCAAACCGGCGAAGGATCTTCGCATTGCTTGCTGCATCGCAGCATCGGATGCGCGGCACCGTCATCAAACTGAGACGCGTTTCCGGTTTGGCTCGGCCGAAGACCGCCGGGAGATGCTCGTGGCCGACGACACGGAAGGGACGACCCGCGTCCGCACCCTGTTCCTCTCAGACCTGCACCTCGGCACCCGCGGCTGCCAGGCCGGGCTGCTCCTGGACTTCCTGAAGGACTACGACGCCGACACGCTCTACCTCGTCGGCGACATCGTCGACGGCTGGCAGCTCCGATCGGGCTGGTACTGGCCGCAGGGGCACAACGACGTGGTGCAGAAGCTCCTGCGCAAGGTGCGCAAGGGCTCGAGCCTGGTCTACGTGCCGGGCAACCACGACGAGTTCCTGCGCGACTACATCGGCACCACCTTCGGCGGGATCGAGATCGCCGAGAGCCGCATCCACGAGGCGGCGGACGGGCGGCGCTACCTGGTGATCCACGGCGACCAGTTCGACATGGTGGTGCGCCACGCCCGCTGGCTCGCCCATCTCGGCGACGGCGCCTACACCTTCGCGCTGTTCGTCAACACCGGCCTGAACAAGCTGCGCCGCCGGCTCGGCCTGTCCTACTGGTCGCTCTCGGCCTGGGCGAAGCTGAAGGTGAAAAACGCGGTCAACTTCATCGGCGCGTTCGAGACCTTTCTCGCCGACGAGGCCCGGCGCCAGGGTGCCGACGGGGTGATCTGCGGCCACATCCATCACGCCGCCGACCGGCGGATCGACGGCCTGCGCTACCTCAACACCGGCGACTGGGTTGAATCCTGCACCGCGCTGGTCGAGCATTACGACGGCCGCATGGAGGTGCTGCACTATCCGAGCGTGCTTCGCGCCCGCGCGGCGGAGGCGTCGGAGGCCGAGCGCGCCGGTGCGCTTCCGGCGCAGGACCGCCGGGCGGTCGCGTGAGGCTGCTGGTCGCGACCGATGCCTGGGCGCCGCAGGTCAACGGCGTGGTGCGCTCGCTCGAGCGCATGGCCGAGGCCGCCCCCGCCCACGGCTTCGAGCCGTTCTTCGTGACCCCGCGCGACTTCCGCTCGCTGCCGATGCCGGGCTATCCCGAGATCCGGCTGGCGCTGGCGGGCGCGCGCGGCATCGCCGCCGCCTGGGCGCGGATCGAGCCGACCCACGTCCACATCGCCACCGAGGGCACGATCGGCCACGCGGTGCGGCGGCTCTGCCGCGCGAAGGGCCGCCCCTTCACCACGAGCTACCACACGCGGTTTCCCGAATATCTCGCCGCCCGGGCGCCGATCCCCGAGGCGTGGAGCTACGCCTGGCTGCGGCGCTTTCACCGGGCGGCCAGCGGCACCATGGTCAGCACCGCCTCGCTCGAGCGCGAGCTCGCCGGCCGCGGCTTCCGCAACCTGATGCGCTGGACGCGGGGCGTCGACACCGACCTGTTCCGCCCGGCCGATCCTTCCGCGGAGGTTCCCCCTGCGCTCGCGGGGCTGCCGCGCCCGATCTTTCTCTTCGTCGGCCGCGTCGCGGTCGAGAAGAACGTCGCCGCCTTCCTCAGTCTCGACCTGCCGGGCAGCAAGGTGGTGATCGGCGACGGGCCCGACCGCGCCCGGCTCGCGGCCGCCCACCCGCAGGCCCGCTTCCTCGGCACCCGCACCGGCGCGGAGCTGTCCGCGCTCTACGCGGCGAGCGACGTGTTCGTGTTCCCGAGCCTCACCGACACCTTCGGCATCGTGCTGCTCGAGGCGATGGCCTGCGGCCTGCCCGTGGCGGCCTACCCGGTCACCGGCCCCCTCGACGTGGTCGCCGGGACCGGGGCCGGGGTGCTCGACGCCGACCTGCGCGCGGCATGCCTCGCCGCCCTCGCCGTTCCGCGCGGGCAATGCCGCGCGGAGGCCCTCCGCCGGACCTGGGCCGAGAGCGCCCGCGAGTTCTTCGGCAACATCGAGAGCGCCCACGCCCAGGCGGCCGATCTGCGCGTGCCGGCCGGCGCCGAGGCGGCCCTGCTTGGCTGATGAGGTGACGGGTTGAGAGGGTGACGGGCCGGCCAAGGAATGCGATGGGTCGCCGCCCCTCCGGACCCGACCCGCCCCGTGCCCCCCTTCGATCCCGCCTGCGCCGCCGACTACCCCGCCGTCATCGGCTGCGACGAGGTCGGGCGCGGCGCCCTGTGCGGCCCGGTGGTCGTCGCGGCGGTGTGGTTCGACCCGACCGCGATCCCGCCGGACCTGCTCGCCCGCCTCGACGACAGCAAGCGGGTCAAGGAACCGCTGCGCGAGATCCTAACGCCGCTGATCCGCGCGCAGGGCCGCGTCGCGGTCGCGGCGGGATCCCGGGCATTGATCGACCGGGTCAACGTCCGCGTCGCCACCCTCGACGCGATGCGCCGGGCGGTGCTGCGGCTCGCCCTCGATGCGCCGGTGCTGGTCGACGGGCGGGACGCGGTTCCCGGCCTGCCGCAGCCCTGCCGTGCGGTCGTCGGCGGCGACCGCGCGGTGCCGCAGATCGCCGCCGCCTCGATCGTCGCCAAGACGTTTCGCGATGCGCTGATGCGGGTGCTGGCCCGGCGCCACCCGCATTACGGTTGGGATCGCAACGTCGGCTACGGCGCCCCGGTGCACCTCGCCGGCCTCAGGACCCACGGCCGCACCCCGCATCACCGGCTGAGTTTCACGCGGGCGTACGGCGATGGCGGAGCGAACACCACGGGCGCCGATTAGGTCGCAATCGTTTGCGAGATGCCTGAGGTCGTCCGTCGATGCCAAAACGATTCAGCCGTCCTGCCGCCGCGGAGCATTGCTCGATCGCCGCCTTCGCCTCCGTCACAGCAGCGAGAACTGCTCGCCGGGCTTGGCGAAGGCCGAGGCGTCGAGGGCGATGCGGGTTTGCGCATAGCCGAGGCGCGCCTTGGCCAGCCGCATCCGCGTCGCGATTAGGCCGGCGTAGGCGCCCTCCCCGGTCATCCGCTTGCCGAACGTGGCGTCGTATTCGCGGCCGCCGCGGGCCTGCTCGACCAGGGAGAACACGTGGCGCTGCCGCCCGGGATAGTGCTCGGCGAACCAGTCGGCGACGAGGTCCTTCAGCTCGTGCGGCAGGCGCAGCAGCACGTGGTTCGCCTCCCGCGCGCCGCAGGCGCGGGCCTCCGTCATGATCGCCTCGATCTCGTGGTCGTTGAGCGAGGGGATGATCGGCGCGACGATCACCATCACCGGCACGCCGGCTCGGCTGAGCGCCCGGATCGCCTCCAGGCGCTTGCGCGGATGCGGCGCGCGCGGCTCCATCTTCCGGGCGAGCACCGGATCGAGGGTCGTCACCGACATCGCCACCTTCACGAGGTTCCGCTCCGCCATCCCGGCCAGGATGTCGATGTCGCGGGTGACGAGGTTCGACTTCGTCACGATGCCGACGGGATGGCGCAGGCGGGCCAGCACCTCGAGGATCTCCCGGGTGATGCGGTGCTCGCGCTCAATCGGCTGATACGGGTCGGTCGCCGTTCCGAGAGCGATGGTCCGCGGCGCGTAGCCCGGCGCCGACAGCTCCCGCTCGAGCAGGCGCGCGGCGTCCGGCTTGGCGAAGAGCTTCGTCTCGAAGTCGAGCCCGGGCGACAGGCCGGCATAGGCGTGGTTCGGCCGGGCGAAGCAGTAGACGCAGCCGTGCTCGCAGCCGCGATAGGGGTTGATCGAGCGGTCGAACGAGATGTCGGGCGAGGTGTTGCGGGAGATGATCCCGCTCGCCCGCTCCAGCGTCACCTCTGTGCGTCTGGCCGGTGCGGGCTCGTCCGCCGGCCAGCCGTCGTCGGCGGCCTCGCGGCGGATCGCCTCGAAGCGCCCGCCCGGGTTGGCGGTGGCGCCCCGGCCGCGCAGCGTTTCCGACGTCGCGGCGAGCCGGCGTCGCGGCGTGGATTCGGCGCCGAGCGGAGGACGGGGTGTGGACATCGGACTGGCAGCACCCCGGCGGAAGCGTGTTTCACATGGAACATAACAGGAACGAGGCCGGTCGGATACGCCTCGATTTTAGGCAGTTTCTCGGGCTTTGTGGCTGTGGTGCAACGCTGGGCCGCCGCGTCGAGCCGGCCTGCCCGCGCCCGGCGAAAATACGGTATGCGCGGCCATGATCTCCGCCCTGGTTCATGTCGCCGACCCCGGCGATGCCGATGCGATCGACCGTCTGGCCGACACCCTGGGCGCCCTCGTCGGAGGCGTGGCCGCCGGGCTCGTGGGTGACGCCGTGATCGTCGCCGCCGCGATGGGCGAGGCGGTCGACACGATCGCCGACGCGACCGGCGCGACCCTGGTGGTGCCGCCGCGCGGATCGGACCGGTGGTTCGCCGGCGCGGCGGTCGCGCGCCGCGACTGGGTGCTGTGCCTGGAGGCGGGCGACGTGCCCGGCGACGGCTGGATCCGCACCCTCGACCGGTTCGTCGGCACAGCGCCGGCCGACGCCCTGGGGCGATTGTCCCGCCCGCATGCCGGGCTGGCGACGCGGCTGGCCATTCGGGCCGAGGCGCTGCTCGGCGCGGGTGCGGCGCGGCCCGGCGACCTCGTCCGCCGCGATCGCCTCACCGAGATCGGAACCTTCGCCCCGCGGCTGGTGCCGCGGCGCCTGATCGCGCGGATCGACCGGATGTGATCCTCAGGCCGTGAGCGAGGCGCCCCGCCGCAGGTGCTCGTCCAGGCGCGGCATGATCTCGACGAAGTTGCAGGGGCGGTGCCGGTAGTCGAGCTGGCTGACCAGGATCCCGTCCCAGGCGTCGCGGCAGGCGCCCGGCGAGCCCGGCAGCACGAAGACGTAGGTGGCGTTGGCGACCCCGGCCGTCGCCCGCGACTGCAGCGTCGAGGTACCGATCTTGTCGTAGGAGATGCGGTGGAACACCGCCGAGAAGCCGTCCATCCGCTTCTCGAACAGCGGCTCCAACGCCTCGGGCGTGACGTCGCGGCCGGTGAAGCCGGTGCCGCCGGTGGTGATCACCACGTCGATTCCGGGATCGCGCGTCCAGCCCTCGACCGTCCCGCGGATCGCCGTCGCCTCGTCCGGCACGATCGCGCGCGCCGCGAGCCTGTGGCCGGCCTCGGTCAGCCGCTGCACCAGGGTGTCGCCGGAGCGGTCGTCCTCCGGCCGGCGCGTGTCCGAGACGGTCAGCACCGCGATCGACAGGGGGACGAAGCTGCGGGCAGGCGTATCGGGCATCGGGCCGTCTCCGGGTTGAACGACCGGAATATGGGCGCCCGCCCGCGATTGTCCCATCCTTCCCGGCGTGCGGCGCGCGGGCCGAGGCGCGCCGAACCCGCGATCCATGGTATCGGCACCGATCAGCGACCCCTGTCCGTTCGAACGCGCGGTGCCCTCATGGATGCGACCCCCGTCCGCCTCACCAGCCTCGCCCACGGCGGCGGCTGTGGCTGCAAGCTCGACCCGGCGATCCTGCGGTCGCTGCTCGCCGACCAGCCGATCGCCGGCCCGTTCGAGCGCCTGCTCGTCGGCAACGAGACCGCCGACGACGCCGCGGTCTGGGCGCTCGACGACGGCACCTGCGTCATCGCCACCACCGACTTCTTCACGCCGATGGTCGACGACCCGCGCGATTTCGGCCGGATCGCCGCTACCAACGCGATCTCCGACGTCTACGCCATGGGCGGCCGCCCGATCATGGCGCTGGCCATCCTCGGGATGCCGGTCGGCAAGATCGCGCCCCAGATCGTCGCCGAGATCCTGAAGGGCGGCGCGGCGACCTGCGCCGAGGCCGGCATCCCGATCGCCGGCGGGCACTCGATCGACACGCCGGAGCCGATCTACGGCCTGGCGGTGATCGGCACCTGCCGCCGCGAGGACGTGCGCCGCAACGCCGACGCGCGGGTCGGCGACGCGCTGATCCTGACCAAACCCCTCGGCGTCGGCGTCTATTCCGCCGCGATCAAGCGCGACGCCCTGCCGGAGGGCGGCTACGCCGCGTTCGTCGCGACGACGACGCTGCTGAACAAGGTCGGCACCGAGCTGGCCGCCGACCCGGACGTGCACGCCATCACCGACGTCACCGGCTTCGGCCTGCTCGGGCACGGCCTCGAGTTCGCGCGCGGCGCCGGCTGCCGCCTCGTGATCGACTGGCCGTCCGTGCCGCTGCTGCCCTCGGCCGAAACGCTCGCCCGGGACGGCTTCGTCACCGGCGCCTCCCACCGCAACTGGACCGCGTTCGGCGGCGAGGTCGCGCTGGAGGACGGCTTCCCCGAATGGGCGCGGCACCTGCTTACCGATCCGCAGACCTCGGGCGGCCTGCTCGTCGCCTGCGCCCCCGAGCGCGCAGACGCGATCCTCGCCCGCATCCGCGCCGCCGGGCATCCGGCGGCGGCGATCGTCGGGCGGGCGGAGGCGGGCGCGGCGGGAATTCGCGTCGCCGGCTGATCCCAGGGCCGGAAGGTGATCGAAACCAATCCTCCGGCATCATCGCGGCCCCGCGATGCGTCGCGCAGAGCCGCCCGCCCCCGTCGTGACCGACGTTCCCTACGACCCGGATCTCGAAACCGCCCACGGCGTCGCGGATTGGCCCTATGGCCGATCCGCCATCGCGCTCGCGCGCCCGGACGCCTTGCCGGACGGACGCCTGTGGCCGCGGCTGCGCGTGCTCACCGTCGCCTCCGGCGACGCGCCGCGTCTGGCCGACAGCATCGCCTCGGTCGCCCGGCAGGACTACCCGGAATGCCGGCACGACGTCGTGCCGCCGGGATTGACGTCGCCCGCCGCGATTATCGCCGACGACGGGGTCGACTTCGTCCTGGTCCTGCGGGCGGGCGATCTCCTGGCGCCCGGCGCGCTCGCCGCCCTCGTTCTCGACGCGGTCCTCTCGGGGGCGGATGCGGTGGCGGGGCTTCGGGTGCTGTTCGACGACGCGGTGACCGGCCTCGACCTGCCCTCGTCGGCGGGGGATGACGCCGCGCCGGACGCCGTCTTCACCGGCGGCGAAGTTCTCTGGCGGCGTGCCGCGCTCGGCATGCTGGGCAGCTTCGATCCGGTCGACGCCGAGTGGACCGCACGCGCCTGGTCGGCAGCCGTGCGGACGGAGGCCGGCGTCACCCGCATCGGCCGGCCCGTCCTGCTGCAGCGCGAGCGGACGATTCACGCAACGGATTCAAGTCCATCCGCGTCTTCCCCTCCCCCCTCTGCAGGGGAGGGTGGGCCTCGCGTCAGCGAGGGTCGGGAGAGGGGAGCGCCGTATCCGACACCGTCGCGCCCCCCTCCCCCCCTGCTCCGCAGGGTACCCTCCCCCGCCAAGGGGGGCGGGAGGAGTGTCGCCGCTTCCCTCTCGATCGCCTCGCTCACCGGCACGGGCCATGCCGGCGGTGCCGGGATCGCCCATTCGCGTATCGCCCAGGCGCTGCGGCTGCCCGGGCACCCGGCCGCTGGTTTGCGTGTACGCGCACGCTGCGC